>NZ_JBNDIT010000012.1:0-144510 GCF_050434545.1 Comamonas sp. 4034
CCGAGCTGGGCACGCCCCAAACGGTGGCCGTGGCATAACTACGTCTGGGGTTTGGGGAGACTCAGTCCCAAACCGATTTATGCAACAAGGCCACCAAGACCGACAAGATCGATGCAGAGATCACTGGATTCAAGAAAATTCGCGCAATCTCAGTAAGTTCTGACGGGAAGACTCTGTTTGCAGCCAATAGTGGTAGCAACGATATTGCGGTGGTTGACATCGACGCTCGCCAAATTGCCTCAACAGTACCCGTAGGCCGGGATCCTTATGGTGCATCGCTTTCGCCGGATGGCCGCCAAATCTACACAGGAAACTTGGCCGACAACTCGGTGTCTGTCATTGACGTTGCAACGCTCAAGGTGACTGCCACCATTGAGGGGTTTAAACAGCCACGCCAGGCAATTGTCTTTACCCGTGACGGACGCTATGCCTATGTCCTGAATGAAGACCTGAGCATCGCTAAAGTCGATCGCAGCTTGCTGCGTATTACCTCCACACTGCCTGCATCAGCACATTCCAGACCCTAGCTGAAAGTCTGATCGGCTTTTTTGCACCAATCCGGGCCGCAGCGGTAATAAGCTCAGATGGTGAGTGAGGCGAACCGGGGACGGCGCAAGTACCACACCACAAACTGGAAGGCGTACAACGCGGCACTGAAAGCCCGAGGCGACTTGAGCACCTGGCTGGACGCCGGACTGCAGTGGCTGGCTCCTGCGAGCGGCAAGCGTGGGCGCAGCCAGACGTTCTCAGACGCTGCCATCCCGCTTTACCTGACCATCAAATGCTTGTTTGACTTGCCCCTGCGTCAGACATTGAGGCTGGCGTAGTCGCTGCACAAAATGGCTGGCCTGCCTTGGACTGCGTCCGGCTACAGCACGGTGTGCCGTAGGCAAAAGAGTCAGAATGCGCAGGCGCAGATGCACTACCGACCAAGCAGCCAGGGCCCGCACATGCTCGCTGACTCCACGGGCATCAAGTTCCTGGGCGAAGGCGAGTGAAAAACCAAGAGGCATGAAGCCGAACGCCGTCGCCAGTGGCGCAAGGTGCATCTGGGTATGAGCGGCAAGTAGCCGTGCTCAGCATTCTGGCATCCACCCTCCATCGATTCACCAAACTGGGGACGCCCCAGACAGTGGCTGAGGCATAACTGTGTCTGGAGTTTGGGGAGACTCAGCTTCAGACTGATTTATGCAACAAAGCTCCCCGTCGGTCACTCCACGCGGAACACCGCGTTCGGCTTGAAGCCCAGGTCGGCTGCCTTGCCCTTCTTGGCGCGGCTGGACTTGGCGTTGTTCAGGCTGCGGATCTCCAGCGTTTCCTCGCGCGCCTTGCCGCCACGGCCAATGCCCTCGATGCGAATGCTGCGCGTGTAGGCGGCGGCGCCCGCCAGGCGGTCATTGCCCTCCAGATCGATCAGCTTGAGGCCCTTGCCACCATTGGCCATCTGGTTCAGTTCGGTGATGTCGAACGTGAGGATGCGTCCGCCCGCCGAGGCGCAGACCACATGGGTGGCATCTGGCAGCTCGACGCTGCCATTGGTGCCCGACACGAGCGAGGGACGGCACAGCGTATCGCCGTCGGCCAGCGTGACAAAGGCCTTGCCGCCCTTCTGGCGCGAAACCATGTTCTCCACCTGCGCGGTAAAGCCGTAACCAGCGCTTGATGCCAGCAGCAGACTGGCGGGCAGCGGCCCGGCAAAGTAGTAGAGAATCTGCGTGCCTGCCTCCAGCTCCATCATCGTGGTCACCGGCTGGCCATCACCCCGCCCGCCCGGCAAGGCGGCCACCGGGATTGAGTAGACCCGACCGTTGCTGCCAAATACCAGCAACTGGTCGACCGTGCGACATTCAAAGGTGCCGTACAGGCTGTCGCCCGACTTGAAGCTGAAGCTGCCGGTCTCGTGGCCATGGCCGGTGCGCGCACGCACCCAGCCTTTTTCGGACACCACAACGGTGACGGGTTCATCCACCACCTTGACTTCAGCAACCGCCTTTTTCTCCTCCTGAATCAAGGTACGGCGCGCATCGGCAAACTGCTTGGCGTCGCTTTCGATTTCCTTGACCATCAGGCGCTTGAGCGAAGCGGGATTGGCCAGAATGTCTTCGAGCTTGCCCTGCTCTTCGCGCAACTCCTTGAGTTCCTGCTCGATCTTGATGGCTTCCAGCCGTGCCAGTTGGCGCAGACGGATTTCCAGGATGTCGTCGGCCTGGCGCTCCGTCAGGTCAAAGCGCGCCATCAGCGCGGCCTTGGGCTCATCGCTGGCGCGGATGATGGCAATCACCTCGTCGATGTTCAGCAGAACCAGCTGGCGACCTTCGAGGATGTGGATACGGTCCAGCACCTTGGTGAGACGGTGCTGCGAGCGGCGGGTGATGGTGATCTGGCGGAACTCGATCCACTCCTCCAGCATCTGGCGCAGCGATTTCTGCGTTGGCTTGCCGTCGATGCCGATCATCGTCAGGTTGATCGATGACGAGGTCTCCAGGCTGGTGTGTGCCAACAGGCAGGTGATCAATTCGGATTGTGGCGTCTTGCCGGTCTTGGGCTCGAACACCAGACGCACCGCCGCGTCCTTGCTCGACTCGTCGCGCACACCATCGAGCACCGACAGCACCGTGGCCTTGAGCTGGGTCTGGTCCTGCGTCAGCGCTTTCTTGCCGGTCTTGAC
This sequence comes from Comamonas sp. 4034, assembly GCF_050434545.1. Classification (NCBI taxonomy): domain Bacteria; kingdom Pseudomonadati; phylum Pseudomonadota; class Betaproteobacteria; order Burkholderiales; family Comamonadaceae; genus Comamonas; species Comamonas sp. 4034. Next base: position 2,669 of record NZ_JBNDIT010000012.1, read on the forward strand.
CTTGGGGTTGGTCAGGTCCTCGATCTCTTCGAGCACCTTCTGCGAAGAGACACCGGGCGGCAGCTCGTTCACCACCAGTTGCCACTGGCCACGCGCCAGCTCTTCAATCGTCCAGCGCGCGCGCACCTTGATGGAACCACGGCCGGTGCGGTAGGCATCGGCAATATCCTTGTCGCTGCTGATGATCTGACCGCCACCCGGGTAATCGGGGCCAGGAACGATGGCGTGCAGATCGGCGTCCGTCATCGCGGGCTTCTTGATCAGCGCCACGCAGGCATCGGCCACTTCACGCAGGTTGTGGCTGGGGATTTCGGTTGCCAAGCCCACGGCAATGCCGCTGGCGCCATTCAACAGCGCAAAGGGCAGGCGTGCAGGCAACTGGGCAGGCTCTTCTTCCTTGCCGTCGTAATTGGGCACGAAGTCGACGGTGCCCATGTCGATCTCGTCGAGCAGCAAGGTGGTGATCTTGGCCAGCCGCGCTTCGGTGTAACGCATGGCTGCTGCGCCATCGCCGTCACGGCTACCGAAGTTGCCCTGTCCATCGACCAACGGGTAGCGCTGAGAAAAATCCTGCGCCATGCGTACCATGGCGTCGTAGATGGCCGAGTCGCCATGCGGGTGGTACTTGCCCATGGTGTCACCCACCACGCGCGCGCTCTTGGCGGGAGCAGCGCCATGCGCCGCATTGGCCCCCGAAAATCCCAGACCCATGCGCGCCATGGTGTACAGGATGCGGCGCTGCACGGGCTTCTGGCCGTCGCACACATCGGGCAGCGCACGGCCCTTGACGACCGAGAGCGCGTACTCCAGATAGGCACGCTGGGCGTAGTTGCCCAGATCAAGACTGCCGCCGTCATCCGGCGGTGTGTTGGACAACAGGTCCAAACCGGTTTGTTCACTCATATTTTGATAGCTTTCTGCGCTTGATAGACGGGCGTCAGCAATGGTTTTATCTATTGATGCGGCGCCATTTGGTGCTAGAGCGGTGGTGGTTGACTTATTCCGTATCTCCACCATTCGAATACACGAAGGCGAAGCGAAGGCAGTGCTGTAGCACGACGAGCGAAGCCGACAAAGTCATCGGATGGTTGAGGAATGGAATCAGACGTCGATCTCCACATCGTTGCCGTGAATCTCCATCAGATCGCGCCGCGCGGCGGCTTCGCCCTTGCCCATCAGCTGGCCCATCACCTGCTGCGTCTGCTGCAGGTCGGAGTGCGTCAGCATTATTGGCTGCAGGCGGCGGGTGTCGGGGTTGAGAGTGGTATCCCACAATTGCTCGGCATTCATCTCGCCCAGGCCCTTGAAACGGCTGACCTTGCACTTCTCGCGCGCAACACCGTCCTTGGCGGCCTTGTCGAAGATGCCCTTGAGTTCAGCCTCATCAAGCGCATACAGTTTGGCCGCCGGTTTTTTGCCACGCGCTGGAATGTCCACGCGAAAGAGCGGTGGCCGCGCCACGCAGACATGGCCTGCATCGATGAGCTTGGGGAAGTGCTTGAAGAACAGCGTCAGCAGCAGCACCTGGATGTGCGAACCATCCACATCCGCATCCGAGAGAATGCAGATCTTGCCGTAGCGCAGGCCGCTCAAGTCAACCTCGTCATTGGGGCCGTGGGGATCCACGCCAATGGCAACGGCAATGTCATGCACTTCGGTGTTCTTGAACAACAGGTCGCGGTCCACTTCCCAGGTGTTGAGCACCTTGCCGCGCAGTGGCAGCACGGCCTGGGTTTCCTTGTCACGGCCCATTTTGGCGCTGCCGCCCGCCGAATCCCCCTCGACCAGGAAGACTTCGTTGTAGGCGATGTCACGGCTTTCGCAATCGGTCAGCTTGCCGGGCAGCACGGCCACGCCACTGCCCTTGCGTTTTTCGACCTTCTGACCCGCACGCTGGCGGGTCTGCGCGGCCTTGATGGCGATTTCTGCGAGTTTCTTGCCATATTCCACGTTTTCGTGCAGCCACAGCTCCAGAGCAGGCCGCACCATGCCCGAGACCAGGCGCACGGCATCGCGCGAGTTGAGGCGCTCCTTGATCTGGCCCTGGAACTGCGGATCCAGCACCTTGGCCGACAGCACATAATTGGCGCGGGCAAACACGTCCTCAGGCATCAGCTTGACGCCCTTGGGCAGCAGCGAATGCAGCTCGATGAAGCTCTTGACCGCCTGGAACAGACCGTCGCGCAGGCCGCTTTCGTGCGTACCGCCCGCACTGGTGGGAATCAGGTTGACATAGCTCTCGCGCACCGGCTGGCCTTCTTCGGTAAAGGCCACGCACCACGAGGCGCCCTCGCCTTCGGCGAAGTTGTCATCGTGTTTGCCAGCAAAGCCCTCGCCTTCGAATACCGGAATGACCGGGTCCACAGGCAGGGTCTGCAGCAGGTAGTCCTTGAGGCCGCCCTTGTACAGCCAGGTCTGCGTGTCGCGGGTCTTGTCGTTGGTGAGCTGCACGCTCACGCCTGGCATCAGCACGGCCTTGCTGCGCAGCAGGTGCACCAGTTCGCCCATGGGCAGGTTGCTGGATTCGAAATACTTGGCATCCGGCCAGACGCGAACGGTTGTGCCCTGCTTGCGGTCGCCGCTGGTGAGCGCGCGCACCTTCAGCGGCTCGACCACATCCCCCCCGGCAAACGCCATGGTGGCGGCAGAGCCTTCGCGATGCACCGTCACCTCCAGGCGTGTGGCCAATGCATTGGTGACCGAAACACCCACACCGTGCAGGCCGCCCGAGAAGCTGTAGGCGCCCCCCTGGCCCTTGTCGAACTTGCCGCCGGCATGCAGGCGGGTGAAGACCAGCTCGACCACGGGCGCGTGCTCTTCCGGGTGCAGGCCGAACGGAATGCCGCGACCATCGTCTTCCACGCTAATGGAAGCGTCGGTGTGCAGGTAGACGCGGATCTTCTTGCCGAACCCGGCCAGGGCCTCGTCGGCCGCGTTGTCGATCACCTCCTGAATGATGTGCAGCGGGTTGTCGGTGCGGGTATACATGCCCGGACGCTGCTTGACCGGCTCCAGTCCCTTGAGGACGCGTATCGAGCCTTCTCCGTATTCACTGGTAGACGTGTTTTTGCTTGCCATAACTTTCCATTCTAGCGGCTGCCATTGTAGATAGCTGTATGAATAAACAGGTAGAAGTTGTTAACGATTGGCTCCAGAGCGTGCAAAAACCTTCCTGGACTCCCAAATGGGCCTGAAACATGGCCGGTCAATATACGGGTGACAGCTGGTTTGCTGCGTTGCAGTAACAATTCTGTTATTACGAGACAGCCTAAGCATATGCAACACAACAACGCACAACATTTGTCCATCGCCCGCGTCCTGCTGTGCGGCGGAGCCGTGGTCACCTTGTCGATGGGCATTCGTCACGGTTTTGGCCTGTGGCTGCAACCCATCACGCAGGAGATGGGCTGGACACGCGAGTCCTTCGCCTTTGCGCTGGCCGTGCAGAACCTCAGCTGGGGCTTGATCGGCATCTTCACCGGCATGCTGGCAGACCGTTTTGGCGCCACCAAGGTGCTGGTGGCAGGCGCCTTGCTGTACGCGCTGGGCCTGGCAGGCATGGCCTGGGCACCCAATACCGTGCTGTTTGCACTGACGGCCGGCCTGCTAATCGGCATGGCGCAGACCGGAACGACCTATGCGGTGATCTACGGTGTGATTGGCCGGCAGATACCGCCAGAGAGACGCTCCTGGGCCATGGGCGTGGCTGCTGCCGCAGGCTCGTTCGGCCAGTTCTTCATGGTGCCGGTCGAAGGCCAGTTGATCGCCAGCCTGGGCTGGCACAACGCGCTGGTGGTGTGCGCACTGCTGGTGCTGGTCATCGTGCCGCTGGCCTTTGCCCTGCGCGAGCCCAATTTCCATGCCATCAAGAAGGCTTCGGCCAACGGCCACCAACAAACCATTGCACAGGCGGTGGCAGAGGCCTTCAAGAATCCGAGCTTTCTGCTGCTGACTGCTGGCTACTTCGTCTGCGGCTTCCAGGTCATGTTCATCGGCGTGCACATGCCCAGCTACCTGAAGGATTTTGGCCTGCCCGCGCACGTGGCCAGCTATTCCCTGGCGTTGATCGGGCTCTTCAACATCTTTGGTACCTATCTCGCAGGATCGCTGGGCCAACGCATGGCCAAGCGCTACCTGCTCTCGGGCATCTACTTCATCCGCGCCGTGGCCATCATCATCTTTCTGCTGGTGCCGCTGTCGCCCTGGTCGGTGTATGCGTTTGCGGCGGTGATGGGCTTTTTGTGGCTGTCGACGGTGCCGCTCACCAATGGCGTGATCGCCCAGGTGTTTGGCGTGCAGCACCTGTCCATGCTGTCGGGATTTGTGTTCTTCAGCCACCAGATCGGCAGCTTCCTGGGCATCTGGCTCGGTGGTTACCTGTACGACCACACGGGCAGCTATGACGCAGTGTGGTACGTGGCCATTGCGCTGGGCATCTTCGCGGGCCTCGTGAATCTGCCCGTCAAGGAAAGCCCCGTACAACGCAGCACAGCCATTGCTTAAATGCCGCTGGGCGTACACTCGGCACCATGACCACCCCATCCGCCACCCCGCTCGCACCGCGCCGCCGCCTGTGGCTGCGAGCAGGCGGCTGGGCGCTGGCTGCGGTGGTGCTGGCTGCCGTATTCATGCTGTACACGCAGCCCGAATTCATGGTGCGAATGGCCGACCATGTGTGGGCCTGCTTCTAGTAGCTTGAAAAACGGCATTGTGCGCCCGGCCACTATGCGCAACAAGCTCCATTTTTAATAGCAAATGCACTCTGGCAGCCTTCCCTCCGCCTGGATTACCCGCTTTGCACCACTGGTTCCGCGGAACGGAACGGCGCTTGATGTGGCCTGCGGCACTGGTCGCCATGCGCGCCACATGCAGTCACTGGGCCTGCAGGTGACTGGCCTGGACCGCGACGCTGCAGCCATTGATGGGTTGCGCGGTGACACCCAAGGTGAATGGATCGTTGCCGATATCGAAAACGCCCCCTGGCCGCTGCCCCATCAGCAGTTTGACGCCGTGGTGGTGACGAACTACCTGTGGCGGCCGCTGTGGCCGCACATTCTGGACAGCGTGGCCGCTGGCGGCCTGCTGCTGTACGAGACCTTTGCCGCAGACAACGAAGCCTTTGGCAAGCCTTCGCGGGCCGACTTCCTGCTTCAGCCTGGTGAACTGCTGCAAGTGTGTGCGGGCTGGCATATCGTGGCTTTTGAACAGGGGCTCCTCACCGCCCCGGATCGCGTGGTTCAGCGCATTGCCGCACGCAAGCCGGGCGCTGATGGTGATGACGAGACGCCCTCGTCGCTTGTATACCCTGCCTGATGCGCAGCATTTCTTGCCAGCGCTTTGCATAACTTTGCGCAGCTGCGTGTGCCTGGGCATGGACCCATCAACCTGCAAGGCGCGCCAATAAAGGGCCTGGCACACGATTGCGCTTTGTCACAAGCTCCTCAGACCCTCTCCAATTTCCTCCTCATTTGGCTTCTAAAGTACATCCATTGGCTCTGCAGCCAGGTGCAAAACACACTCCAGTTCTTCTGCTCTTGCAGATTGTTTTGTTTTCCCGCAGAGCCATCTTTTTGATGAAAGGGAATGTGCATGAAAGCCATCGAGATGAGTTGCCTGCTGCTGTCGGGCGCTGCCATGACCGGTGCCCTGTTGCTGGGTACGCTGTCCAGCAACGCCCATGCGGCGCCTGCCGCCGCCAAAACCGCCGTGCCCAAGGAAGCCATTGAGGCTTGCAAGGGCAAGAAGGAAGGCGACAAGGTGGATTTGCCCATGGGCAATGGCAAAACAGCCAAAGCCTTTTGCCGCAAAGCAGGCAACCAGTTGGTTGCCATGCGCACGGCCTCTATCGGTCCGTGAGGACCTCCTCTGCGACACTCCTACACACACCACGCACTGTGTAAGAGAATAGCCGGGCAGGCATTGTGTCTGCCCGTTTTACCTTTTTACCCTCTACTTTCCAACTTGTATTTGAACCGCCTCCAAACCCGCGTCCTGCTTGCCATGGTCCTGCTGCTGCTCGGTCTGCTGCTGGGCTTTGCAGGCTTTTCGTACTGGAGCCTGCAGCGCGGTCTGGCGCCTTACGTTGCGCAGATCGAGCTGGGGCGGCTGGAATACCTGGAGAGTCAGCTCAGACGCGAGTACGCCAAGGAGCAAAGCTGGTCAGGCCTCAGCCCTGAGCGCTGGAATGCCTTGACCCGATTTGGCGCCCAGGCCGCCATACCGGTTACGCCCCCATCGGACGACAACAAACCCAGGGGCGCCACGATAGGCCCTTTGCGCACACCCGATCTGAAGCCCATTGAGCGCCATCCCTTGCATGAGCGCCTGGGCCTGCTCGATGCCAAAGGCCAGCTGATTGCCGGGGTAGCACCGCAGGCCGCCAGTGCGACCAACCCGCTGTTTGACAACAAGCACCAGTTGATCGGTACTTTGACCCTGGGGCCGCCCGCCGATCTGAAGAACCAGATCGACAGCGCCTTCCTCAAGGAACACCTGGTATTTCTGGCCATTGCGGCCGGTCTGGGGTTGGTGGTGGCGGGCGCCCTGTCCTGGTGGCTCAGCCGCCGCTGGATCCGGCCAATCGAAGCGCTGTCCAAAGGCGCCCAAGCCTTTGCGCAGGGCCAGCTCGACTACCGCATTGCAGCCGAAGGCAGTGATGAGCTGGGCCAGTTGGCGCGCCGCTTCAACCACATGGCCGCGCAATTGCACGAAGCACAGGCCCAGCAGAACGAATGGCTGACCCAGGTGGCGCATGAGTTGCGCACGCCCCTGGCCGCTGTGCGTGCAGAGATCGAAGCCATTCAGGACGGTATCCGCCAGTTTGACGCAAACACCAGCGAGCGCCTGCACCGGCAGATCATGCGCCTGACCCAACTGGTGGCCGACATGCGCGCGACCATCCCCACCACGCTCGCAGTCCAGGCCCCGCAAGACGCGCCTGCCTTGCAACTGACCGCGCCGCGCGCGGCATCTGCCGTGGCGCTGGACCTGCGGGCCCTCGTGGCCGAAGCCGTGGATGCCGTGCAGATGCGCTTTGTGCAGGCGCAGATTGCCTTGCCGCCAGCAGCCACCCTGGCACAGAGCCTGCCAGTTGCCTGGATACACGGCAATGCAGCGCAGTTGCATCAGGTGTTGGGCAATATTTTTGAGAATAATCTGCGCTACACCGATGCGCCGGGCACGGTGGCCATCAGCGCCAGCGTGCATGAGGCTGCTGCCGCCAGCAGCCAGCAGCGCTGGATTGAACTGCATATCGACGACAGTGCTCCGGGCGTTGCCCCGGCAGACCAGCCGCGTATCTTTGAACGGTTTTACCGCGTGGAAGCCTCACGCAGCCGCGCCAGCGGTGGCTCAGGCCTGGGCCTGGCCATCTGCAAAAGCATTGTGCAGGCCCATGGTGGCCAATTGCGTGCCAGTGCATCTGCACTGGGCGGCCTGCGCATGACCGTGATCCTGCCCTTGACGGACCCCAACCCATGAACAGTGTCAAACCCCGCATTCTGTATGCCGAAGACGAGGCCGACATCGCCTCGGTTGTGACCGACTACCTGCACCATGCGGGCTACGAGGTCGAGCACTTTGCCGATGGCTCGCAAGCCCTGGCGGCGGCCATTGCACGTCCACCGGCGCTTGCCATCCTCGATTTGATGCTGCCGGGCACCGACGGCCTCACGATCCTGCGTGAATGCCGCGCGCGCCAGCTGTGCCCGGTCATCTGCCTCACCGCCAAGGTGGAAGAGGTGGACCGCCTCATTGGGCTGGAAATGGGTGCCGACGACTACATCTGCAAACCGTTTTCCCCGCGCGAGTTGATTGCCCGCGTCAAGGTGGTGCTGCGCCGCAACCAGGTCGGAGAAGCGATGGCAAGCGGCGCCGCCGTTTCTGATTGGCGGCTGGATGACGCCACCTGCCAAGCCAGCTGGCGCGGTCAGGACCTGGGGCTCACACGGCGCGAGTACACGCTGCTGTCCATCCTGCATCGCCACCCCGGCAAGATCTATCCGCGCAGCCAGTTGCTGGATCTGGCCTATGCCGACGCGCTGGAAGTGAGTGACCGCGCCATCGACAGCCACATCAAGAACCTGCGCAAAAAGCTGCGGGTAGTGTTGGGAGAGGATGCGGAGTGCATCCGCTCCGTGTACGGTGTGGGCTTTGCGTTTGAGGCCTGATCGGCAAACCTTCATCGCCTCTTTTTTGACAGGCCGCCATCGCCCCTGTATCAGTCCCTCGTACTGGGGCTCCAGAAGGCCTGGCGTACACCCGGTTTGACAGCCAGTTGCTGCACAAGGGCATCCAGCTCGTCACCATGAACGGACTGCGCCGCCAGCGTCGCCTCGATCACCACTTCCTCGTCACCAAAAGGTTTGATGTCGATGTCACCTGGCGGATAGCCGCCACGCTCCAGCACATCCTGCAGCATGGCCAGGGCCAGCCGCTGGTGCAGCCGCTCGGCCACCACAAAGACGGCGTTCGTCACCTCGGTGGACACCACATCCAGCGGCTTGCGGTTGATGGCATTGACCAGCGGGCGCAGCAAGGTATTGGCTGCCAGCACCATGACCGTGCCCATCACGGCCTGCACGATCAGATCGGCACCGGCGGCAGCGCCCACGGCTGCCGACCCCCACAAGGTGGCGGCCGTGTTCAACCCGCGCACGTTACCCTCTTCACGCATGATGACGCCGGCGCCCAGAAAGCCGATACCCGACACCACATAGGCCATCACCCGCACAGCGCCGTCGGCCCCGGCAATGGTGTTGGCACTGTCGACAAAAATCGCCGCCCCCACGGCTACCAGCACATTGGTGCGCAACCCCGCCGTGCGCTGGCGGTACTGGCGCTCCAGCCCAATCAAGGTGCCCAGCACAAAGGCCGTGACCAGGCTGAGCAAGGTATTGAGCAGCGAATCGAGCTGCATGAACTTCAAAGCTTCCACGGTTGTGATCCCCTCTTGTCTTTCACCATTGTTCACTCACAAGCAACAGGTGGCATCTATTGCCAGCCAAAGCGACGGATATACCATTTCTTCATGACCTGCGTGAGACCCATGTAGGCCAGCACGATCAGCACCAGATACACGAAGTACGAGCCGGGCAAGGCCTCCAGCTTGAAATGCGAGGCCAGCGGCCCCATGGGCAGAAAGATGCCGATGGCCATCACGGCAAGCGTCATCAGAATCACCGGCCATGCCGCGCGGCTCTGGATGAACGGAATGCGCGCCGTGCGGATCATGTGCACGATCAGCGACTGCGTGAGCAGCCCCACGACAAACCAGCCTGACTGGAACAGGGTCTGTTTCTCCGGCGTGTTGGCATCGAACACCTTCCACATCAGCACAAAGGTCAGGATGTCGAACACCGAACTGATGGGGCCAAAGAACACCATGAAGCGGCCGATGTCCGCAGGGTTCCAGCGCTGCGGGTGGGTAATCAACTCTTCGTCCACATGGTCGAAGGGAATGGCGGTCTGCGACAGGTCGTACACCAGGTTCTGCACCAGCAATTGCAGCGGCAGCATGGGCAGAAACGGGATGAAGGCACTCGCCACCAGTACCGAGAACACATTGCCGAAGTTGGAGCTGGCCGTCATCTTGATGTACTTGAGCATGTTGGCAAAGGTACGTCTTCCCTCCTGCACGCCCTGCTCCAGCACCATCAGGCTCTTTTCCAGAAGGATGATGTCGGCCGCCTCCTTGGCCACATCGACGGCCGTATCGACTGAGATGCCGATGTCGGCCGCGCGCAGTGCCGCAGCATCATTGATGCCATCCCCCAGAAACCCCACCACGTGGCCATTGGCCTTGAGCATGCGCACGATGCGCTCCTTGTGCGCCGGGCTCAGCTTGGCAAAGATGTTGTGGGTCTCCACGGCCCGGGCCAGTTCCACATCGTCCATGCACTCCACATCGCCGCCCAGCACCATGGCCTGCTCGGTGATGCCCACTTCCTTGCAGACCTTGGCCGTGACGGCAGCGTTGTCCCCCGTCAACACCTTGATATGCACACCATGCTGCGTCAGCGCCTGCAAGGCGGGAGCCGTGCTCTCCTTGGGCGGATCGATGAAGGCAACAAAGCCGCATAGCGCCATGCCAGCCTCGTCGGCCACACCGTAGCTTTGCTGGTTGGCGGCGCTCTCGCGCGTGGCCACGGCCACCACACGCAGGCCCTGGTTGTTCAGCTCCTCGGTCACCGCCACAATGCGGCTGCGCAGGCCATCATCGAGCGGCAGCACGGCGCCCGCCGCATGCACCGAGGCGCACACCTGCAGAATTTCGTCTACCGCCCCCTTGGTGATGAGAAGGTGATGCCCGCTGCCATCACTCACTACCACCGACATGCGCCGGCGCACGAAGTCGAAGGGAATCTCGTCCACCTTGGCGTAGTTGCGCACCACCTCCTGCAGTTCGGCGTGTTCCAGCACGGCAACGTCCAGCAGGTTCTTCAGGCCGGTCTGGTAGTAGCTGTTGAGGTAGGCCATGTCCAGCACGTGGTGCGACTCATCGCCCCAGGCGTCCAGATGGCGCGCCAGAAAAATCTTGTCTTGCGTCAGCGTACCGGTCTTGTCGGTACACAGCACATCCATGGCGCCGAAGTTCTGGATGGCGTCCAGCCGTTTGACGATGACCTGCTTGCGCGACAGGAACACCGCGCCCTTGGCGAGCGTGGCGGTCACGATCATCGGCAGCATCTCGGGCGTGAGGCCAACCGCCACCGACAGCGCAAACAGCAGCGCTTCGGTCCAGTCGCCCTTGGTGAAACCGTTGATGGCAAACACCAGCGGCACCATGACAAGCATGAAACGGATCAGCACCCAGCTGACCTTGTTGACACCGGTCTGGAATGCAGTCGGCGCCCGGTCCATGGCTGTGGCGCGCCCTGCCAGCGCCCCCAGATAGGTGCTGTTGCCCGTGGCCAATACCACCGCCGTGCCCGCGCCCGAAACCACATTCGTGCCCATGAAGACGATGTTGTCCAGATCCACGGGATTGCTCTGGTCTGCGCCCTGCAACTGGGCGAACTTCTCAACCGGCATTGATTCGCCCGTCATCGCCGACTGGGCCAGAAACAGATCCTTGGCCTGCAGCAGGCGGCAATCGGCGGGCACCATATCGCCAGCAGAGAGCTTGATGATGTCTCCCGGCACCAGCTCGCGCACCGGCAGCTCCAGCGCGGCGGGCGCGGTGGGAAAGCCCGATGGGCGTGCATCAGAGGGCTCATCCTCGCCCAGAACCCGGCGTCGCAGCACCGTCGCCGTATTGGACACCATCGCCTGCAGCGAGGCTGCTGCCTTGTTGGCGCGCCCCTCCTGCCAGAAGCGCAGCACTGTGGAGAGCAGGACCATGCTGCCGATGACGACCGTGCCCTTGAAATCGTCCGTCACCCAGGACACGATGGCGAGCAAGGTCAGCAGAATATTGAACGGCGTGCGAGAGCACAGCCACAGGTGCTCGCCCGCCGACATGGGCTTGTCCTGTGCAATGGTGTTCCAGCCCGCCTCGGCGCGCGCAGCGTCCACCTGGGCCGCGTCCAGGCCGTCGGTGGCACTGTTCAGGCCTTGCAGCAGTTCTGCTTCTGCAGCCAGTGCGGCTGCGCGCAGGCGGTCGCCCAAAGCAGCAGGCACACGCAGATCGGCTGGCGCCTTGGCCAGTTGATCGAGCATGGGGATGCGGCGGAAATGCTCGGCCCAGTGGCGCGAGCGCAGAAAGTTCACGAATCCGTTTTTCAGCGTGGTCAACATGGCCACCCTCCTTCAAGCGATGTGGTGCCGGGCACGGCGCAGCCGCACCCAAGGCAAGCTCAGTCATGAAGCGCGCAGGGCAAGCGGCATGCAGCCATGCGGGCGCGCACAGAGAAGGGGTTACTCCATTCCTTGATCAGCGGGACATGCGGGGATCAGGACCCAGCGATGGAGACAGTCGGCAAGGCGCTATGGCCCTGCGCTGCTCGTCAATGCCCGATCAGGAACGGAATGGGGTACTGAAAGGATCCAGGGCCGCAGCCAATGCGTGCAGCGGCTTGCGGTAAATGCCGCGATGCCCAAGGCGTGCAGCGCCGCGCGGCAGGCGTGCAGGATGCAGCCGCTGCGCAAGCCGCACGAGCTGCGACGACAAACGACGGCTGCAAGTGCGCAGCAACTTGCGTTTTTGCATGGTTCGCTCCCTATCCAGCGCACGGCAGCGCTCCGCCATGCCTGTTGCTGGGTCGATTTTTTGGAATGGGGTGCGAGCGAAACCTGTACGCTATATAAGGGTAGCTACAGGGATTCGCAGGCTGCCCGCCTGATTGGCAAGGCAGCGCGCAAAGCTGAGGCGTTTGCGGTTACCTTGCCTGTGGTGCGTTGGCGGCTGGCCAACAACTTGGTACGTCCACAGGACAACTCCTTTTCAACTGGTTCGGCGCGGATTGTAGGCCGTGATAGGGCAAATGACCAGGGGTTTATACGTACATTACCAAATCTTCATGAACGAGCCCGGCACAGGTGCTGCGCGGTCACTCCATCGGAATCCTGCGCTGCTCCACCAATTGCTCCACCTGGCTGCGGGTTTGGGCAATCAACTGAGCGAATTGCGCAGGCGTTCCCCCCAACGGCTGCACGCCGAGCTGCGCCAGGCGTTCGCGCACGGCGGGGGTTTTCAAGGCATCGCGCGCTGCCTGATTCAGCGTATCGACCACATTTTGCGGAGTGCCTGCTGGCGCCACCAGGCCAAACCAGGTGATGGCCAGGCGATTGAGCGCAGGGTAGCCAGCCTCTGCCAGCGTGGGCACCTGCGACAGGGACGGCAGGCGCTGTGGCGCAGCCACCGCAAACGGCACCAGCCTGCCCGACTGCACCAGGCTGCTCGATGACGGGTACTGGTCACTCAGCACCTGCGTCTCACCCGCCAGCGCACTGTTCACCACCGGCCCCTGGCCCTTGTAAGGAATATGGCGCATGCGAATACCCAACTCGGCATTCATCGACTCAGCGATCAAGTGACCAATGGAGCCCACGCCTGCAGAGCCAATCGTGTAGTGATCCGGGCGGGCGCGCATGGTGGCGATGAAACTCTGCAGATCACCGACACCCAGGCTGGGATGCGTGGAGAACACCGAAGGAATCTGGGCCAGCGTGGTGATGGGAGCAAAGTCGCGCAGCGGGTCATGGCGGGCGCTTTTCAGCACCACGGTATTGACGGCCAGGGTACTGATGGTTCCTATGCCAATGGTGTAGCCATCGGGCTGCGCACGTGCCACGGCTTCTGCGCCAATCAGGCCTGCAGCGCCTGCCTTGTTTTCCACCACCACAGGTTGCCCCAACGGGCCGTGCATGGCATCAGCAATGAGGCGAGCCACGATGTCGGTTGACCCACCAGGTGCAAACGGCACCACCAGTTTGACGGGCTGGCGCGGATAGGCAGGCTTGCTTTGCGCCTGTGCATAGCTGGTGGACCATCCCGCCAGAAAGGACAGCACTGCGGCATGGCACAGGAATTGGCGCCGCGCCAAAGGCAGCAGAGGCAGGCGGAAGATCATGGAAGGCAGATTTCAGGGGAGAAGGTGCAACGGAGGCATTATCGCCAAACCTGCAATCAATGACGGCATTACCATTTTGCTATATTTTTAATAGCTATTGACGCATGGTAGGCAAACCTCAATACTCCTTTCGACACAGCTCAGGCCGTGCAGCGCACCTGCATGCTCTCCGCCGGTTCACCCCCCTGGGTTTGTGCATAGCCCAGCCCCCAGTCGCGCATGGCGGTCAGCACAGGCTCCAGGCTGCGCCCCATGTTGGTCAGTGCGTAGTCCACACGTGGCGGCACTTCGGCGTATACGGTACGCGCCACAATGCCAGCCTCTTCCAGTTCGCGCAGCTGCAAGGTCAGCATGCGTTGCGTTACGTTGGGAATGGCGCGCGAAAGCTCACTGAAACGCTTGGTGCCATGCAGCAGGTGGAACAGCACAATGGGCTTCCAGGTGCCACCCATGACCGATAGCGTCACTTCCACTGCGCAACCGCTTTTGCTGTTCAATCGTTTCACCACACCTCCACAGCGTTACATCGCAATCGCCCGATACTAGCCGCAAGCCAATGGACATGCATTACTTACATTTTTAATACTAGACAACAAATATGTTGGTTCTGGCATTGTGAGGCCATGGCTTGCATGATGGCCGGGCGGCTGTGTTGTGCAGCCCTTGCCATCCAAACTGACGAAAGAGGAATTCCATGAAAGCCATGCAACTTGCAGCCCCCGGCGGCCTTGATCGGCTGCAACTGGTCGACTTGCCAGCGCCTGCGGCGCCTCGCGCCGGAGAGATCCAGGTGCGCCTGCACGCCAGCTCACTCAACTACCACGACCTGGCCATCGCTGCCGGTCGTTCGCCAACGGCCGATGGCCGCATCCCCATGGCCGACGGTGCAGGCGTGGTCACCGCCGTGGGCGAAGGGGTGTCCGAATTTGCTGTGGGCGATGCGGTGGTTTCCTGCTTCTTCCCGCTGTGGCAATCGGGCAGGCAGGTGCCATCGACTTTTGCCACCGTGCCTGGCGATGGCGTGGACGGCTTTGCGCGCGAACAGGTCACCATGGCAGCCACCGCCTTTACCCACGCGCCCAAAGGCTATACGCATGAAGAAGCTGCTACGCTGACCACGGCAGGCCTCACCGCCTGGCGCGCCCTGGTGGTGGATGGCCGCCTCGAAGCTGGTCAAACAGTGCTGGTGCTGGGCACTGGCGGGGTGTCGATTTTTGCACTGCAACTGGCCCACGCCATGGGCGCGCGGGTGATTGCCACCACCTCGAGCGCTGCCAAGGCAGAGCGCCTGCGTGCGTTAGGTGCCCATGAAGTCATCAACTACCGCGACCAACCCCAATGGGGCGATGCTGTGCTGGCCGCCACTGGCGGGCGCGGCGCGGACATTGTGGTCGAAGTGGGCGGCCCCGGCACCTTGCCGCAATCCATCCGGGCCTGCACGCCCGGCGGCCACATCGCGTTGATCGGCGTGCTGACCGGCTTTGCCGGCGATGTGCCCACGGTGGAGTTGATGTGCAAGCAGCAGACCCTTCAGGGCCTGATCGTCGGCAGCCGCGAGCACCAGCAGGATCTGGTGCGCGCACTCGACCACCTGGCGCTGCGCCCGGTGATCGACAGCAGCTACCCGCTGGCGCAGATGGCAGATGCGTTTGCACACCAGATCAGCGCGCAACACTTCGGCAAGATCTGCCTGCATTGGTAGTACGCAGGCGAGCGAAGTAACAAGTGCGGTTGGCAGCTTCATGCCTCAAAAGCCGCACAGCGACAAAAAAGCCGCCCCAGACCTTTGCCCGGGGCGGCTTTTCATTGGGAGCGACGACGCTCAGTCCAGCAGTGAGATATCGCGCACCGCGCCCTTGTCTGCAGACGTGACCAGCTTGGCGTAGGCCTTGAGGGCAGTGGACACCTGGCGGGGGCGAGGCTTGGCAGGCTTCCAGCCCAGCGCGTTCTGCGCTTCGCGGCGTTTGGCCAGCTCTTCATCGCTCACCAGCACATCGATGGTGCGGTTGGGAATGTCGATGCGAATCTTGTCGCCGTTCTGCACCAAGCCGATAGCGCCGCCAGCTGCCGCTTCTGGCGAGCAATGGCCGATGGACAGGCCCGAGGTACCGCCCGAGAAACGGCCATCGGTCAACAGCGCGCAGGCTTTGCCCAGGCCCTTGGACTTGATGTAGCTGGTGGGGTAGAGCATCTCCTGCATGCCAGGGCCGCCCTTGGGGCCTTCATAGCGAACAACCACCACATCGCCCGCCTTGACCTTGTCGCTCAGGATGTTCTCCACGGCCTCGTCCTGCGACTCGACCACGTGTGCAGAGCCTTCGAACACCAGGATAGAGTCATCGACACCGGCGGTCTTGACCACGCAGCCATCGAGCGCGATATTGCCACGCAGCACAGCGAGGCCCCCCTCCTTGGAGAAGGCATGCTCGTATGAGCGGATACAGCCCTCGGCGCGGTCCAGATCCAGGCTCGGCCAGCGCGTGCTCTGGCTGAAGGCCACCTGCGTGGGAATGCCTGCGGGGCCCGCCATGTAGAAGGTCCGCACTGCTTCGTCCTGCGTTCGGACGATGTCCCACTGGTCCAGGGCATCCTTCATGGTCTTGGCATGCACCGTGGGTACATCGGTGTGCAGCTTGCCGGCGCGATCGAGCTCGCCGAGGATGGCCATGATGCCCCCTGCGCGATGCACGTCTTCAATGTGGTACTTGTTGGTGTTGGGGGCCACCTTGCACAGCTGCGGCACCGTGCGCGACATGCGGTCGATGTCAGTCATCGTGAAATCGATGCCTGCTTCCTGCGCGATCGCCAGCAGGTGCAGGATGGTGTTGGTCGAGCCGCCCATGGCGATGTCCAGCGTCATGGCATTCTCGAAGGCCTTGAAACCCACCGAGCGCGGCAGCACAGTCTCATCTTCCTGCTCGTAGTAACGCTGGCACAGCTCCACCGCCAGGCGGCCTGCGCGCTTGAAGAGCTGCTCCCGGTCGGAGTGCGTTGCCACCACCGTGCCGTTGCCGGGCAATGCCAGGCCCAGGGCTTCAGCCAGGCAGTTCATGGAATTGGCGGTGAACATGCCCGAGCAGGAGCCGCAGGTGGGGCAGGCCGAGCGCTCGACTTCAGCCACATCCGCGTCACTGACATTGCTGTCTGCAGCCATCACCATGGCGTCGACCAGGTCGAGCTTCTTGATCTGAATCGTCTTGCTGCCATCTGCCGCAGGCACTGCCAGGCGCACCTTGCCTGCTTCCATCGGGCCGCCGGAGACGAACACGACCGGAATGTTCAGGCGCATGGCTGCCATCAGCATGCCAGGGGTAATCTTGTCGCAGTTGGAGATGCACACCATGGCGTCGGCGCAGTGCGCGTTGACCATGTACTCGACCGAATCGGCGATGACTTCGCGGCTGGGCAGCGAATACAGCATGCCGTCGTGGCCCATGGCAATGCCGTCGTCCACGGCAATGGTGTTGAATTCCTTGGCAACTCCGCCTGCGGCCTCGATCTCACGGGCTACGAGCTGGCCCAGGTCCTTCAGGTGCACATGGCCGGGAACGAACTGGGTGAACGAATTGACGACGGCGATGATCGGCTTGGAGAAGTCACCATCCTTCATGCCGGTGGCACGCCACAGCGAGCGGGCGCCGGCCATATTGCGGCCGGCGGTAGAGGTTTTGGAACGGTATGCGGGCATCGTGGTACTCGGGAAAACAGATGATCAATGAGAATAAGCCTGTCTTGCGAAGGGCTGCCTGCGGCGGTAGGCCCGCAGCCAACGGGGCAAGTCGGCGTGAACCTCTTGAGTGCGCGCCAGTGCGGTATCTGATTATGGCGCACTACAAAGCATCTGTATGACGCTCGGGTTCCTTGAATACCCGCCCAAAGACACGCCTCCGTCGGGTGACGCGCAACAAAAAACCGCCCGAAGGCGGTTCTGCATGGCAAAACCGGAGGCGAAGTGGGCCTAGCGGCGGCGCGGCCCCTGCCCCATGGCTTCCTTGGCCTTGGCAATGCGGGCGGCCTTTCTCTGGTCTTCCTTCTCCATCTCCTTGCGTTTGGTGTAGCCAGACCAGTCGGCCCAGGCCCACCATAGAACCGCCAAGGCAAAAGGCGCCAGCACCACGGTCCACGACCAGGCTGCCACCGGGCCGATTTCCAGGTACTTCAGCAACAGAAGCATGATCCCCAGAATCAAAAAATACATTGCAATCCCCTCCTACACATGCAATTGCCCACAGCGGGCATGCTCCAGCGCTGGGAGCATTAGAATGAAATGTACCCCATACCAAGGAGATTGCACGATGAAACGTATTCTGATTGCCACGGCACTGGCCCTGAGCGCCAGTGCCCCTGCGTGGGCAGATCAGGCGCTGGCCCAGTCCAAGAACTGCATGGCTTGCCACTCGGTAGATAAAAAAGTGGTCGGCCCCGCCTTCAAGGACATCGCCAAGAAGTTCGGCGGTCAGGCGGGTGCTGCCGACATGCTGGCACAGAAGATCATGAAGGGCAGCTCCGGCGTTTGGGGCCCCGTGCCCATGCCTGCCAATACGCAGGTGAGCGAGGCAGAAGCCAAGACGCTGGCCAACTGGGTGCTGTCGCTCAAGTAAGCCCTGTGGCATCAGGTGCCCCAGATTCGATTGCTATTCAATAAGTAGCATTCAGCGCTTACCTATCTAGCGCCAGGCAAAAATCAAAGCCACCGCTCGCGGTGGCTTCTTTTATGATCCTTTTGTCAGTCAAAGGCCCCAGGCCGATGGCATGGCGGTCTTAGAACGTGTTTACAGAAGGCTGCGCGATCCCGTATCGTTGTGGCGCATATGGTCTTCCAGTTGCCCCAGATAGGCCGCATTGCTGTTGTCAGACTCCTGTGCGCGGGCAATCAGGTGCGATTCCAGCTCCGCAAGGCGCACCATCAGTGCGGTCTGGCCGTCGGCGTGCTGGCGCTCCAGCACCTGACGCAGTTCAGTGAATCGCGACGCTTCTGCCCTGTCAGCCAGTTCGCGCTGGGCAGCCATTTCCTTGTTGTGGCGGCGCGCCTCCAGCAATACCGAGCCTTGCATCGACAGCACATAGGCCACAAACAGCACGCACAGCAACACCGTCAGCCCCAGCATCAGCACACCCAGGGGCGCATGGATGACCGACAGGCCCAGATTGACCTCAGACGGGGTGGAAAGCGTCTCCCAATTGAGCGCCGCCAGACCGCCGATCAGCACGGCAATGATGAGAAGAAGAATGGTTCGCATGACAGAACATCGTTGTTGTGCAATGCACCAACCTTACCACGCAGCGGGCAATCCCGTCATGTCAGCCAATGGAGCGGTTTGCAAGCGGATGTTTGCTATTGTTTTTGCCTATAAAGCGCTTTCTGGCTGGGCGCTGGAAACCAATTTAGCCTGATTTCTCGTTCGCGGACGCAAAAAAGCCCGGCAAAAGCCGGGCTGCTTGAGAGCAGTTGACGGGGCCTCTTTCAAAAGGAGGCCTTTCGCCACTTCTTGCCTTATAGATTAGTTGTTCTCGGACAACTGATCCAGAATGGCCGGGTTCTCCAGGGTGCTGGTGTCTTGGGTTATGGCTTCACCCTTGGCAATGGAGCGCAGCAGGCGGCGCATGATCTTGCCGCTGCGGGTCTTGGGCAGGTTGTCGCCGAAGCGAATGTCCTTGGGCTTGGCAATGGGGCCGATCTCCTTGGCCACCCAGTCACGCAGTTCCTTGGCAATCTGCTTGGCCTCCTCGCCGGTGGGGCGGGCGCGCTTGAGCACCACGAAGGCGCAGATGGCCTCGCCGGTCATGTCGTCCGGGCGGCCCACCACGGCGGCCTCGGCCACCAGATCGGTTTTGGAGACGAGTGCCGATTCGATCTCCATGGTGCCCATGCGGTGGCCCGACACGTTCAGCACGTCGTCAATACGGCCGGTGATTCGGAAGTAGCCCGTCTTGGCATCGCGCACAGCGCCATCACCTGCCAAGTAGATGCTGCCACCCATCTCTTCAGGGAAATAGGCCTTTTTGAAGCGCTCGGGATCGTTCCAGATCGTGCGGATCATCGACGGCCAGGGTTTGGAGATGACCAGAATGCCGCCCGTGCCGTTGGGCAGTTCCTTGCCGGTCTCATCCACGATCTTGGCCATGATGCCGGGCAGCGGCAAGGTGCAGCTGCCGGGTACCAGCGGCGTCGCCCCAGGCAGCGGGGTGATGACATGGCCGCCGTTTTCAGTCTGCCAGAAGGTATCGACAATCGGGCAGCGCTCGCCACCCACGTTCTTGTAGTACCACATCCAGGCTTCGGGGTTGATGGGCTCGCCCACCGAGCCGAGGATGCGCAGGCTGCCCAGATTCCAGTTTCTGGGGTGTACCTTTGCATCCGAATCGGCGGCCTTGATCAGCGAGCGGATCGCCGTGGGCGCTGTATAGAAGATGCTCACGCCATGGCGCTCGATCATCTGCCAGAAACGGCCTGCGTCCGGGTAGGTAGGCACACCCTCGAACACCACCTGGGTAGCGCCTGCGGCAAGCGGGCCATAGGCGATATAGGTGTGGCCGGTGATCCAGCCGATGTCAGCCGTGCACCAGAAAACGTCAGATGGTTTGAGATCGAACGTCCACTCCATCGTCATCTTCGCCCACAGCACATAGCCGCCCGAAGCATGCTGCACCCCTTTGGGCTTGCCGGTGGAGCCACTGGTGTAAAGGATGAAGAGCGGGTGCTCTGCATTCACCGGTACGGGCGCGCAATCGCTGCTCTGGCCGTCCAGCGCCTCGGCAAAGGTCACATCGCGGCCTTCCACCTTGTTCCAGGCCGATGCGGTGCGCTCGAACACCAGCACCTTTTTCACCGATTCGCAGCTGCCCATGGCGAGCGCATCGTCCACAATCGCCTTGAGCGGCAATTCCTTGCCGCCACGCATCTGGTAGTTGGCCGTGACGATGACCACGGCGCCCGCGTCGATCACGCGCTCGTTCACCGCCTTGGCCGAGAAGCCGCCAAACACCACCGAGTGCGTGGCGCCAATGCGGGCACAGGCCTGCATGGCCACAATGCCTTCGACCGTCATCGGCATGTAGATCAGCACCCGGTCGCCCTTTTGCACGCCCTGGGCCTTGAGCGCATTGGCAAACGCACCCACGCGTGCCAGCAGCTCCTTGTAAGTGACCTTGGTGACTGCACCGTCGTCGGCTTCGAAAATGATGGCCGTCTTTTGCTCGACCGGCGTGCCGATGTGCCTGTCCAGGCAGTTGGCGCTGACGTTCAGCTCGCCATCATGGAACCACTTGAAGAACGGCGGGTTGCTCTGGTCCAGCACCTGGGTGAAGGGCTTGGTCCACTGCACATGCTCCTTGGCACGCTTGGCCCAGAAGCCTTCAAAATCCTGCTCGGCCTCCTGGCACAGCGCATGGTACGCATCCATGCTGCCGATACGGGCCGTGGCCGACACCGATGCAGGCGGCGGGAACACGCGGTTTTCTACCAATACGGATTCAATCGTTCCTTGGGAATTTGCGGTCATTGCTTTGTCTCCTTTGTAACCATTGTAGGTATGAAACTCGCCGCTACTGTGGACCCTCGCACTTACAAGCATCTGACAAGCAGTGACTGCGCGGGAGTTTGGCTTTCACTGCAATCGCTGCAGGATTCGTTTATTCGCATTTAGCTCATTTTTTGATAGCTATCAGCGCTTTTCCATATGAGAGAAATGCCCATTCCCTGGTACAGGTGGAATGCACCACCTCTCATGCGCGCGGACGACGTTCTCCCCTGCATTCCCGAGGGCAAGCAGCACATTTCTTGGCCACCGCCTCGTCGCGCTCGCTACAATGCGCGACGCTCTTTTGCTGCATGTCCCAGCGGGCATGGACTGGCAGTACCAGGCCACGAGACTCGCGCCTTGCGCGCCGCCCGCTGCCACAACCATTCATTTCACCGTTCAGGCAGGCGAAGGAAGTTATTCGCAACTTCGAACCACCGCTCCATGTCTCTTCCCGAAAACGCTCCCCTGCGCCCCTTGCCAGCGATCATTTTTGCCAGCCGCTGGTTACAGTTGCCGCTGTACCTGGGCCTCATCGCCGCCCAACTGGTCTATGTCTGGCATTTCCTCGTCGAGTTGCTCCATCTGGTGGAGGCCGTTTTCGGCAACCAGGAGGCGCTGCGCATCCTCGTCACCTCCGTCGGCTATTCGCCCGATGTGCAGATCACCTCGCTCAACGAAACCGTGATCATGCTGGTGGTGCTGGGTCTGATCGATGTGGTGATGATCTCGAACCTGCTCATCATGGTGATCGTGGGCGGCTACGAAACCTTTGTGAGCCGCATGCACCTCAACCGCCATCCCGACCAGCCCGAATGGCTGGGCCATGTGAATGCATCGGTGCTCAAGGTCAAATTAGGCCTGTCCATCATCGGCATCAGCTCTATCCATCTGCTCAAGACCTTCATCAACGCCGCCAACTACAGCGAGAAGGTACTGATGTGGCAGACCATCATCCATGTGGTCTTCCTGCTGTCGGCCCTCGCCATCGCCTGGACGGATCGCATCCTGCACCCCGCAGCAGGCCACACCCATGGAGCGAAAGACGGGCATTGAACGACTGCACCACATTGCCCACGCCCCGAAAGCCCCGCCCGCCGGGGCTTTTTTGCGCCCAGAGGCCGGGCACATTGCTGCCGACGCAGCCAATTGCGTCAACGCGCTGTCAATTTGCAGCAAAAGACATCTTTGACTGAGCAAGCTAGGCCATCCGCCGGCAACCGCCAAAAATTGCGTTTCGGCAGTTCCACATTTTGATTTTTTTGTAACGAAATTATTCTTTAAATGTTACAAAATTCACAACACCCGGTATCGGCCGATCCGACCATATAGCGTCAAAAAGAACTACAAAAAAGATAGCGGTTCTGAAAAACGTACGCACCGCTCCACCACCGAAATGGACCGGAATTACCCCGGATGAAACCATCATCCTTTGATTTCTTTATCTCAAATCCGTATACTAAAACGATGTTTTACAACCTGCAATGCAGGTAATCCGTGCTGAACAACGTCAGCGTGGATCGTCTCCGTCGGGTCTTCGGCGCCATGCCGAAGTCCGTCTAAAGGCCGGAATGCTTCCGGCCCTGATGCCCCGGCGTGGTGGCCTTTGTACAGTGCCCGCCACGCTCGCGTGATTGGAAGTCCTCCTGACCGGACCTCTTCCAATGCGCACGAGAGACCCTGTACCCGGGCTCGACCCTGAAGCAGCGCAACTGGCGCCTTTTGGCTTCTGGCATGCACGCCCGGTACAGGCAGAAATTGTTGGTCACTATGTGTCCCGCCCCTCACCACGAGGGCTTGCCCAGCTGGCGCCATCTGCGCTGGCGGGCGGAGCTGTCGGCATCAGGGTTTGGCTTTCACGGTCCCGTGCCGGGTCCGCGCGCTGCTGCGCGCACCCAGCAATGTGCAACTTCATACAAGCCGCTTACGCCTTTTCATAGATCGCAGATCACGGATTTGCTTTTGTTTCACCATCGCCCCCCGCGCTGAACGGGGCCGTGCGTTGGCGCAATCTGGCGCAAGCAGCTTCTGACAAGGGAGGTGCCTCTATGGCCAAACAAATCCGTATCGAGCATGTGTTCAAGGTGTTCGGTGATTCCCCCAAGCTTGCGCTGGATCTTGTGCGCAAGGGCGCCAGCAAGCAAGAAGTGATGGAGCAGACCGGCCAGTCGATTGGCGTGTTTGATGCCAACTTCACCATCGAAGCCGGCGAGACTTTTGTCGTCATGGGCCTGTCAGGCTCGGGCAAGTCCACGCTGGTACGCATGCTCAACCGCCTGATCGAACCTACCAGTGGCGCCATCGTGGTCGACGGCCAGGACATCAACAAACTGGGCGACCGCGAGTTGCGTGCCTTGCGCCGCAAGGACATCAGCATGGTGTTCCAGAGCTTTGCGCTGATGCCGCACCTGACCGTGCTGGACAACACCGCCTTCGGCCTGGAGCTGGCTGGCGTGGGACGCCAGGAGCGCCTTGCCGCCGCCGAGCAGGCCCTGGAACAGGTAGGCCTGGCTGGCTGGGGCGCGAGCTACCCGGACGAGCTCTCGGGCGGCATGCAGCAGCGCGTGGGCCTGGCCCGGGCACTGGCCTCCGACCCCGCCATCCTGCTGATGGACGAGGCGTTCTCCGCGCTCGACCCCATCATCCGCACCGAGATGCAGTCCGAGCTGATGCGCCTGCAGGAGGTCAAGCGTCGCACCATCGTGTTCATCTCGCACGATCTGGACGAGGCCATGCGCATTGGCGATCGCATCGCCATCATGAAGGACGGTCAGGTACAGCAGGTGGGCACACCGGACGAGATTCTGCGCAACCCCGCCAACGACTATGTGCGGGCCTTCATTCAGGGCGTTGATGCAGCCGCCGTGTTCAAGGCAGGCGATATTGCACGCCGCGCGATCACCATCGTCAAGGAGAGCGACCAGCGCGGTGCCCGCGCGGCGTTGCAGCTGCTGCAGGACGAAGACCGCGACTTCGCTTACATCGTCTCGCCCCGCAAGCAGTACCTGGGCACGGTGTCCGCCGATTCGCTGCGCGGCGCGCTGCAAGGCCATGTCGGCCCGCTGGGCCTGCAGAACGCCTACCTGGACAAGGTGGAACCGATTGCCGCCGATGCGCTGGTGGCCAATCTGTTCGGCCAGGTGGCGCAAGCCCCCTGTCCGCTGCCCGTCCTGCAAGCCGATGGCCGGTTTGCCGGCGTGATCAGCAAGAACACCTTGCTGCGCTTCCTGGATCGGGACACCCCTCCAGTGCCGCCCACCGACCCTGCCGTGCTTGCCGCGCAGGTAGCCACCGCCACGACCGCTGAAACCCACAACAACGAGAACAGGATTGCCGCATGAGTAAAGCCCCCATCACCATCGCCCAGAACACTGCCAGCGACCCGTGGGCAGACACCATGTCCAGCACCGAAACCGCAGCTCCCTGGACCGGCAACGCCGCCAGCCCGGCCGCCGATGCCGCTGGAGCAGCAGCCTCCACCGCCAACAGTGCCAGCAGTGACCCCTGGGTCGCCGTAGGCGAAGTCTCGGGCAATACCGACTGGCTTGGCGGCCCGGATGCAGTTGCCAATGCCGTCACGGGCGCTGCGCAGGCGGCTGACCCATCGCACGCCGTGCAGGCGGCGCAACAGGTGCAGGACAGCGGTTTTTCGCTACACCAGCTGTGGGACGGCAGCCTGCCGGTGCAGGACTGGATCAACAGCGGCCTGACCTGGGTAGTGGCGCATTTCCGCCCCTTCTTCCAGGCCGTGCGCGTACCGATTGACGGAACGCTCAATGGCGTGGAACACCTGCTCACCGCCATTCCCATGGTCGCGATGATTGCCATCCTGTCCCTGGTGGCATGGCAGTTTGCCGGCGGCGCCCTGGCCATTGGGGCCATCGTGTCGCTGCTGATCGTCGGCATGCTGGGTATCTGGCATGAGGCCATGGTCACGCTGTCGCTGGTTCTGACCTCGCTCGCCTTCTGCATCATCATTGGCTTGCCGCTGGGCATCCTGCTGGCAAGCAGCGACCGTGCGCAGAAGTTCTTCCGCCCCGTGCTGGACGCCATGCAGACCACCCCCGCCTTCGTCTACCTGGTACCCGTGGTGATGCTGTTTGGCATTGGCAACGTGCCTGGCGTGGTGGTCACCATCGTATTTGCGCTGCCGCCGCTCGTCCGCTTGACCAACCTCGGCATCCGCCAGGTGCGGCCCGATCTGATCGAGGCCAGCCGCGCCTATGGCGCCTCGCCAATGCAGCTGCTGTGGAAGGTACAGCTGCCGCTCGCCATGCCATCGATCATGGCCGGTATCAACCAGGCGCTGATGCTGTCGCTGTCGATGGTGGTGATCGCCTCGATGATTGCAGTAGGGGGCCTGGGCCAGATGGTGCTGCGCGGAATTGGCCGCCTGGACATGGGCCTGGCCACCGTGGGCGGCCTGGGCATCGTGCTGCTGGCCATCCTGCTCGACCGCATTACCCAGGCCATGGGCCAGCCCCGACGTGGCGTGCGCCACTGGTGGCAGACGGGCCCCGTCGGCCTGGTGGCACGCAGCCTGCGCAAGACGGAAGCGGTTGCACCAGTTGCACCTGCAAACGCAACACAGGGCACGCACCAGCCCCAGCCAGCGGCTGCGCACTGAGCACACATTCCACTCATTTATAAAAACCACCGCCTGCGCTTTTCTATAAAGCGCAGGCAGCTATTAAAAAAGGAGCATCATGTTTCAACACTCTCCCCTCACAACAGCGCTGCGCAACACCCGCACCATCCTCACCAGCAGCCTGCTTGCCATGGGCCTGGCCGCAGGCACCGGTGCTCAGGCACAGGAATTGCCAGGCAAAGGCGTTCAGGTGCAGCCGCTGCAAAGCTCGATTACCGAAGAGACCTTTCAGACCCTGCTGGTAAGCAAGGCACTCCAGAAACTGGGTTATGACGTGCAGCCCATCCGCGAAGTGGAGTACGCCACCGCCCACGTGGCCATTGCCAACGGCGATGCCACCTTCATGGCCGACCACTGGGATCCGCTGCATGCCGAGTTCTACAAGAACGCAGGAGGCGCCGCCAAGCTCTACCGAGAAGGCGAGTACTCCACCAGCGCCGTGCAGGGTTACCTGATCGACAAGAAAACCGCCGATGCCCACAACATCACCAATATCGAACAGCTCAAGGATCCCAAGATTGCGGCGCTGTTCGACACCAATGGCGATGGCAAGGCCGATCTGACCGGCTGCACGCCCGGCTGGGGCTGTGAAGGCGCCATCGAGCACCAACTCTCAGCCTACAAGCTGCGCGACACCGTCACCCACGTACAGGGAGCCTACGCGGCGCTGATGGCCGACACCATCACGCGCTACAAATCGGGCAAGCCTATCCTCTACTACACCTGGACGCCATACTGGGTGAGCGCCGAGCTGCGCCCAGGCCGCGACGTGGTCTGGCTGCAGGTACCCTTTACCGCGCTGCCGGGTGATCAGGCGCAAACCAAGACGGCACTGCCCAATGGCAAGAACTACGGCTTTCCGCTGAACACGCAGAAGATCGTTGCCAACAAACGCTTTACCGACGCCAACCCCGCGGCGGCCAAGCTGTTTTCCCTCATGAAGCTGCCCGTGGCCGACATCAACGCGCAGAACCTGGCGATGAAGGACGGCCAGAACAAGCCTGCCGATATCGAGCGCCATGCCGATGGCTGGATCAAGGCCCACCAGCAGCTCTTTGACGGCTGGATCGAACAGGCCAAGGCAGCAGCCACCTCCAAATAATTCTTCGCTTCCGAGCGGCACCGTGTGTGCCGCTTTTTCATGCCCACCGGGCCCAGGCCACTGGGTTCGAATGGCCTGCATCAGCTCGCCAAGGGCAACATTCATCCAAGGAGAACCATGAACCAACACAACACCCGCCGCACCGCCCTGACAGGCATCGTCGCTGCCTTGCTGCTGAGCACGACTGCCCATGCCCAGGCACAGAATCTACCGGGCAAGGGCGTGGACGCCCTCCCGCTCCTGGGCACCGTCGATGAAGAAATGTTCCAGACCCTGATCGTTTCGCGCGCACTCGAAAAGCTGGGCTACAGCGTCAAGGCTCCCAAGGGTCTTGAAAACGGCACCGAACACGTGGTGGTGGCCCAGGGCGATGCCACCTTCATGGCCAACCACTGGATTCCGCTGCACCAGAGCTTTTACGACCGCAACGGCGGCGCCAAGGTGTTCTACCGCGAAGGCGTGTTCTCCACCAATGCGGCGCAGGGCTATCTGATCGACAAAGCCACGGCTGACAAATACAAGATCACCGACATCATGCAGCTCAAGGATCCCAAGATCGCCAAGCTGTTTGACACCGATGGCGACGGCAAGGCAGACCTGACCGGCTGCAATCCCGGCTGGGGTTGCGAGCTGGCCATCAACAAACACCTCAAGGGCCTGGGTCTGGAAGGCAGCGTCACCCACAGGCAAGGCAACTACGCCGCCCTGATTGCTGACACCATTGCGCGCTACCAGTCCGGCAAACCGGTGCTCTACTATGTGTGGACGCCCTACTGGGTCAACGGGGTGCTCCAGCCGGGCAAGGACGTGGTATGGCTGCAGGTGCCCAACATCCCTGGCGCCCAGGGCGATGACGACACCCGCCTGCCCAACGGCAAGAACTATGGCTTCAAGGTGAACAACCAGTACATCCTGGCCAACAAGAAATGGACCGATGCCAACCCTGCGGCAGCCAAGCTGTTTGCCATTATGCAAGTGCCTATTGAAGACATCACCGCCCAGAATCTGCTGATGCGCAATGGCGAGAACAAGACCGCCGACATCGACCGCCATGTGGACAGCTGGATCAAGAAGAACCAGGCCAGGTTTGATGGCTGGGTGAAGGAGGCGGCTGCAGCCGTTAAATAATCTACTCGCCTGGAAAAAGCCCTCTGCAAGTTTGCAGGGGGCTTTTTTACCACGCTAATGGCTATCGCCAACCAGACGCGTCAAGGTCACCCAACCTTCTGAATCGATGTGGGCACTTGCCGAAGTCGTGGTCTGCATCAGCCAACGCTTACGACGGTCTACCAGGGCCACAGCACGGATGGAAAAATCAGGCACATCTCCCATGGTCAATATCCCGTCATTTCCAAAGCGCCTATTGAGTGTTCCGTCTGTCAACCACTGCGCCCAAAGATTCGGGCGGTCATAGTTGCTATTGGAAGAGCGCTGTCCGGGGGCCACTCCGGCCATCGCCCCGGAACCATCCACTATACGAACGCCAACTCCTGCCATTTGGTCTGCACGCAATCCTTGCAGATCGGCAATCCCTCGAATGCCATAGTTATCCACCAGATTTCCATCTGTCTGGTACTTCAGCGCCTTCAGCCCATAGCTGCCTGCATTGCTTGTTCCCAATACCACCATCAATGCCTCATCATCCGTCAGCTTTGCATCGTGAACAGACACGTTGGCACCCAACGCCGTCCTTATCGGATTGGGCGCACTCACGCTCGGCAAGCCTGACTCGCTGATTTTTTCGGTACAAAGCCC
The DNA here is from genome assembly GCF_050434545.1 of Comamonas sp. 4034. Lineage (NCBI taxonomy): Bacteria > Pseudomonadati > Pseudomonadota > Betaproteobacteria > Burkholderiales > Comamonadaceae > Comamonas > Comamonas sp. 4034. The sequence goes on from NZ_JBNDIT010000012.1 coordinate 31,205, forward strand.
TATGTCGGCAGAAGGCTGGGAATAGTTGGCGCTGACAGCTGAAACAACCCAAATATTGCCTTGCCTGTCCGCAACCACGCGGCCTTGATTGGTCTGGCAACGCGAATGCACTACACCATTGGTGCCAAACTGGCTGTCCACAGATCCATCTGCCAAATAGCGCATCAGGCTCCAGCTATATATCTGCCCCACCGCATTGGTATTGGATTGCAAAACGAGGTATTTTCCATTCTCCAGAGCCAATCGCTGCCCCGTTACCTGGTTAGCGAGCACACGAATCGCTTCGGGTAACTGTGCGGGATTCAAGCCATCACCAGCGGGGCCTGCATCCAGTTCCCCAGAGCTTTTCAATTTCACCCATACCGTTTTCGAATCTTCGCGCACCCCATCAACAGTACACATCAGCCGAAGACTGCCTGCATATTCATAGTTGCATGGCCGAGACGCATTAATGGATACATAGATTTCACCATCCTCCATCACCTTCAGATATGGTGATATATCTGCGCCCCGAACAGAAATGTCGACGGTTCCGCCACTTCCAAAACTGGAATCCAGCTGCCCATTCTCAAGATACCGATTCACAAACACCGCACTCTTGGGCCGAACCCCAAAGGGGTACTGCTCTACCACTGACGGCCCCAGCTTGCGATACCCCGCGGCAATCAACTTGCCATCGGGCTGCTCGACGATAGCGCTCAATGCTCCGTTAAAAGTTCCCAAAGCAATACGGACATTGCCGCCCTCTCCAAAAGCGGTATCCGCGACCAATGGATTGGGATTGCTTTGATGGGCACTGTCAGAACCACCGCCACCACACGCAGTCGCCAGCAACGCAGCCGCGACTACAGCACCCAGTCGAAATGGCAAAATAGAACGTAGCGCCATACAAACTCCTTTATTGATTGCATAGATAGGCTTATGCCATATCAAGCGAGGTGCATGCAATCACCATGGTCACGCTAGCTCGGGCTTTTCTCGCTTTGTCACAAAACCCATGTCCCACCCTTGCCTTACCTGTGGCGCCTGCTGCGCCAGTTTTCGTGTCGATTTTTCGGTCTATGAATCGGAGATCCATGGTGGGCGTGTACCAGCGAGCCTGGCGGACGAGATCAATGATTCCATCTGCCGCATGCGCGGTACCGACTACGCACGGCCACGCTGTGCAGCACTGACGGGCACGGTGGGCGAACAGGCCGCTTGCGGCATCTACGAATGGCGTCCCTCGCCCTGCCGCGAATTTGCAGCAGGCAGCGAGGCCTGCAACCGGGTGCGCCAAAGGCACGGTCTGCCTGCACTGGAAAGCGGTCTGTACTAGACCGCTTTTTTATCGCTGTTGCTCCTGCAAAGGCTTTACACCGGAGCGATATGCACCACCGGTGCCGATGCCGTTTCGATGGAAATGCGCAACGGCAAGAACTGCTGGATCACGTCCATGTTGCTGCGCAGATGCTCTGTCACCTCGCTGCAGCTGAAGGCCGCGCGCTTTCCGCTTTGCCATACCGCCAGCGCCAGCAGCAGCACCAGTTGGTCAGCCAGGTGTGCGCCCACCGCCGCCTCGGGCTTCTTCTGATAATCGCGCATCTGCTGGCACAGCTTACGTGCTACCGCCTCCGACGACACGCCGTGCGCGCCCAGACAGCTGAACAGCTCCGTGACGTGCGTGTAATACAGGGTGGCCAGCAGAATATTGCCAGGGCCTTCATGCTGACGGGCGGGCAGTTGCTGCATGGCGCTACGATCCCAGCCTGTCAGACGCGCCAGTTCATCCAACTCCCGTGTGGCAACCGCCTTGGGCACTGCGGCGCACACGGCCTCCGCCACCACATGCTGCAGATCGCCCCGCGCCAGCAGATCAAAAGGCTGAAGCGCACCAACTGCAGGCACGATGCGCACCTGCACCTCACCGCCGCCGGCGGGATAGAAGCCAAAGCGGCGCAACTCCATATCGACCCGCGCGCCCAACCGTACCACCAGCGGCGCAAAAGCGCGCTCTACAAAGTGGTAGTTCGGCGCCATCGGGTTGTGCGTACCGCCCGACAAGCACACCACGCTCTCGCTCTGCGCCAGCAACAGCGCGGGCAATACCGTCTGCAGCACCAGCATGGAGCTGCCCGCACCCGAAATGGGAAACTCGTACTCGCCCGCCCGGAGCGCGCGTGGCGCAAAATGCAGCTCGGTAGCGCCTACCGCCACGGGTGACACCTGGGCATCACTGATCGCCTGCGCTGCGTGCACGCAGGCCAGGTGCTGGCGCATCAGACCAGGCTTGGGGCGCTTTGCGCGGATGTTGCGCACCGCCAGCGGCCTTTGCGTGATCACCGACAGCGCCAGCGCTGTGCGCAGAATTTGGCCACCGCCTTCGCCTTGCGAGCCGTCGATTTCGACTTGCGGCTCAATCCGCAACACGTCCCGGCCTGCCGCCTTCCATTCGGTACTTATTGTTGACATCGTTCTTGTTCTTTTCTCTTGGTATCTGCTTGGGGCCAAATTGCCCAGCAGGCAGGCCTCTCTAAAATTGCAAGGCTCCATTCCAGAGCCCTGCGTAGCCAGGTGCGTAGCAATGCGCCTCGTACATCAACTGCGGTCATTGCAGCGGGGGTCAAAGTGCAATACCGTATCGTGCAGCAATGCATCCAGATCGGCATGTCCTGCCATTGGCACAGGCTGCACGGGCTCAGCCGCATTGCGCGCCAGCTCGGTCTCGATGAAGGCATGAATTCCGGGCCAGCGTGGACTGGTGGCTGCTTCGCCCGCACGCATCTTGACTTCCAGCAATGCGTTGATTTCAGCAATCAGCGTTGCGTCGCGGGTGGCATCCAGGGTGTGCTGGGCCAGTTCCGCAAAGCGCATGGGCGGCACACCTGGCCGGGCACGAATCCAGCGTGCAGCCAACAAGGGACGCAGCACGTACAAGTACTTCTTGTAGCGCACCTCATCCGCTTGCAGATGTTCGCGAAAGTTCTTCTTGGCCATGCTGGCATAGTGATGCCAGCCTTTGGCGTTGGAAAACACGCGCTGCGCCAACCTGCGGAAGCGGTCCATGACATCTGCCTCCTCCCGATAGACGATGGGCGAGCCCAGCCACTCCAGTAGCGTGGGGTTGGATTCGCGCAGCAACGCAAGCGCCTTGCGCAAATCCCAGCCGTTCACATCCAGCTCACCGCTGATCGGCAGCTCGATAACGTCTCGGCCCGGTGCCACCGTCAAGTACCAGGGCAGCCGGTGAACGTAGATGAATCGCACGTCGTAGTCGCTGTCAGGCGAGGCAAAACCCCAGCCACGGCTGCCGGATTCGCAGGCAAACAATACGGTCACCTTGTGTTCCGCTTCTATACGGCGCAAGCTCTCCAATACCTCGATGCGCATGGACGCCCCCACGGGGTGCGCAGAATGCAGCAGTTCTCTTTCTTCGCACATCAAACAACCTCCAGCGTTTATTCCTGAAACGCACACAGCCACCAAATATATAGATATAGCGAGATCAAATTTACAGAAGAGGTTCAGACGAGACGCATCCCACGGCTGAGCGGCAGCCAGCGCTGAAGCTGCCGCCTTTCATCACAAAAAGCGGCAGCACGACCCTGGCCCTCACCCCTTCACACACACCACCTGTTTGAGCGTGTACACCACTTCCACCAGGTCGTTCTGTGCAGCCATCACCGCGTCGATATCCTTGTAGGCCATCGGGATCTCGTCGATCACGTCGGCGTCCTTACGGCATTCCACGCCTTCGGTGGCTCGCACCTGGTCTTCCACGGTGAATAACTTCTTGGCCTTGTTACGGCTCATGGTGCGGCCCGCACCATGGCTGCAGCTGTTGAAGCTTTCGGGGTTCCCCTTTCCACGCACGATGAAGCTCTTGGCGCCCATGCTTCCGGGAATGATGCCCAGCTCACCGGCCCGCGCACTCACCGCGCCCTTGCGGGTTACAAACACCTCTTCGCCAAAGTGCGTTTCGCGTTGCACGTAGTTGTGGTGGCAGTTCACCGCTTCCAAGTGCGTTTCGAACGGCTTGGTGATCACCTTCTTGAGCGCGTTGATCACGCGGATCATCATCACCTCGCGGTTGGCGCGCGCAAACTTCTGCGCCCAACCGACCGCCTTCACATAGTCACCAAAGTAGGCTGCGCCTTCTTCGAAGTACGCCAGATCCTGGTCAGGCAGGTTGCGCTGGTGCAGCTCGGCATCCTTTTTCGCCAGCTCGATGAAGTGGGTGCCGATGGCGTTACCCACCCCGCGCGAACCCGAATGCAGCATGATCCACACCGACTGGTTTTCATCCAGGCACACTTCAATGAAGTGGTTGCCGGTACCCAGCGTTCCCAGGTGCTTGTAGTTGTTGGTGTTCTTGATGCGCGGGTGCACCTCGCAGATTTCCTCGAACTCCTTGACGAGAACCGTCCAGGCGACATCGGTTTCCTCAGGCGGCGTCTCCCAGCTCCCCTTGTCGCGGCCGTAGCGCTTGGGCGTCATGCCCACGGGCACGGCACGCTCGATGGCAGCGCGAATGGGTGCCAGGTTGTCCGGCAGGTCGCTCGCGGTCAGCGTGGTCTTGCAGGCCATCATTCCGCATCCCAGGTCCACGCCGACGGCCGCCGGAATGATGGCCTTGATGGTGGGTACCACCGAACCAATGGTGGCGCCGATACCCAGGTGCACATCGGGCATCACCGCCACGTGCTTGAACACGACGGGCAGACGCGAGATGTTGGCCAGCTGGTTTTGGGCCTCTGGCTCCACGGGCACGCCGTTGGTCCACATCTTGATCGGCACACCGTTGGGCACTTGCATTTGTTGGTAGGTCATGGTGTTTCCTTTTTCTTGTTTGTCTGGTTCATTGCGGGCCCTGGCCCGGCGGGAAAGCAAGGACCCTGCCTTGCTTTCCCCGACTCACGCCACACAGCGCTTGCCATTCTTATTGCCAGAAGCATGCCAGCTTTTGAATTTGTGCCTTTGAAAATCATAACAAAATGATTTTTAAAGAAATTAATTTTTCAAACCATCCTGACACCGTTTTCTCAACCATAGAAATTTATCTATTTAGATAGCTACTTTAGAATTGTTTATCAGCATTAGCACCCCATCGCAACATGAAATCCATCACCGTCATCGGCTTTCTGGGTACCCAGCTGGACAGCGGGCGCGGCGCCGGCCGCTGGAGCAAGTGGCGCCCGTCGGTCGCGATCACACAGCATGAAGACATGGTGGTGGCGCGAATGGAGTTGCTGTATACGCGATCGCATATCGACCTGGCACGGCTGGTGCAGGCTGATATCGCGGCTGTGAGCCCCGAGACCGAGGTGCATCTGGTGGAGCTGCCCATTCATGATCCCTGGGATTTTCAGCAGGTATATGGCGCCCTTTATGACTGGGCTCAAAGCTATCAATTTGATAGCGATTCCACGCAATACTGGCTCAACATCACCACCGGTACGCATGTGGCGCAGATCTGCCTGTTCCTGCTGGCCGAATCACGCGCCATGCCGGGAGTCATCCTGCAGGCCTCGCCCCCCAAGCGCCAGGTGGATGGCGCTGCGGGCAACTACACGCTCATCGATCTGGATCTGTCGCGCTACGACGCCATTGCCACGCGCCACGCACGGGCCAGCGAAGACGGCGTGGCCTTTCTCAAAAGCCATATCGCCACACGCAACCAGCGTTTCAACCGGCTGATCGAAGAGATCGAACAGGTGGCGGGCCGCTCGCAGGCACCCATGCTGCTGGTGGGACCCACCGGCGCGGGCAAGTCGTTCCTTGCGCGGCGCATGTATGAACTGAAGAAGGCGCGCCACCAGGTGAGCGGCGCCTTTGTGGAAGTGAACTGCGCCACCTTGCGCGGCGACAGCGCCGCCAGCACGCTGTTTGGCCACAAAAAAGGCGCCTTCACCGGCGCCGCTACCGAGCGTGCCGGCCTGCTGCGCACCGCCGACCATGGCGTTCTCTTTCTCGACGAAATCGGCGAGCTGGGCGCGGACGAGCAAGCCATGCTGCTGATGGCGATTGAGGAAAAGCGCTTCTACCCCATGGGGTCGGACCGCGAGGTGAACAGTGACTTTCAGCTGATTGCCGGCACCAATCGCGATCTGCGGCTGGAAGTGAGCGCTGGCCGGTTTCGCGAAGACCTGTTTGCCCGCATCAACCTGTGGACCTACAACCTGCCCGGCCTGGCCCAGCGCGCTGAAGACATCGAACCCAATATCGACCACCTGCTGGCCCTGCACGCGCAGCAGACCCACCGCACCGAGCGCTTCAACGCCGAGGCACGCAAGCGCTATCTGCAGTTTGCGCAAAGCCCGGCGGCCTTGTGGAGCGGCAACTTCCGCGACCTGCACGCCAGCGTAACACGCCTGGCAACCTCGTCTCACAGTGGCCGTATCACCGAGGATCAGGTTGAGGCCGAGATTGGCCGGTTGCAGTGGTTGTGGCAGCGGCCCGATGCGCTGCAGCCATCGAATGATGACCCTGCAGAGGTGGCGCTGGAGGATGTATTGCCCGCCGATGCGATTGCTGCGATGGATCTGTTTGACCGGATGCAGCTGGCGTCTGTCGTACGTGTTTGCCGCGGTGCCAGCAGCTTGTCGGATGCTGGACGCCAACTTTTTCAAGCCTCGCGGGCGCAGCGGAGCGTGGTGAATGATGCGGATCGGTTGCGCAAGTATTTGCAGAAATTTGGGCTCAGTTGGGATGTGATTGTGGGGGCGCGCTGAGGCTCCTGGATTTGGAACTTGTAGCCTGCTTTTAAGCTATGGCTGTTTGCTGCTGGCCGGATTTCGCCCCGGCGCGCGAGGCACTTTTCTTGTCGGCCAAGAAAAGTACCCAAAAGAAGGCCGCCCTGCTGCCTGCGTCCCTGCGGCTTCGCCTTCGGGCAACCTGTGTCGCGGCATTTGCGGGGTGTGCCGCATAACTCACTGCGCGCTCCGCGCTTCGTTCATACAGATGCGGCAAGTCAGATCACGAAGCGCTGGCACTCTGCGGTGCCAGCGCCACCCCGCAAACACCACGCCACAGGCGCATGCAAAAGGGGGCAACCCGACAGCCAAACATCCACGCGGGCCATCGCTGCGCTCGGCTCTCACCCCTTCTGCCTGCGCCGAGGAGCACAGGGCGCATTTCTTTGGGTACTTTCTTGTTGCGAGACAAGAAAGTGCCTCACCCGCCGGGGCGAGTCCCGGCCAACAGCTACTTGCAAAATTAAAAGCAGTCCAAGCAGCAAACAGCCAACATGGATTTCCCACAAAACCTAAAATCGCCGCTTTCCCTTCCATGCGCCAGCAGCTACCAATGCCGCTCCGGCCCCTCACTCAGGCCCATTCCCGTGTCCCCTTTTGAATCCATTGCTCGCCGCGAGCGCGGGCTTTTACAGCAGCTCACCGCCGCCCAAATGACCATGATCGCCATTGGCGGTGCCATCGGTACGGGGCTTTTCATGGGCAGCGCTTTCGCCATCGGCTTTGCCGGGCCGAGCGTTCTCATCAGCTATGCGATTGGCGCGCTCATCGGCCTGCTGTTGATGGGGTGCCTGGCCGAGATGACCGTGGCGCACCCCACGAGCGGCTCCTTTGGTGCCTATGCCGAGCACTACATCAGCCCCATGGCTGGCTTTGTGGTGCGCTATGCCTACTGGGCCGCCGTGGTGCTGGCCGTGGGCATGGAGGTAACTGCGGTCGGCAAGTACATGAAGTACTGGTTTCCCGATGTGGAGCAGTGGGTGTGGGTGGCGCTGTTCTCGGTCGTCCTGGCGGCGGTCAATGCCACCAGCGTCAAGGCGTTCGGGCAGATGGAGTATGTGTTCTCGATGGTCAAGGTGGTGGCCATCGTGGCCTTCATCCTGATCGGCGCCTACGTGGTGTTCGGCTCGCGCCCGGCAGGTGTCGGGTTTTCCAACTACACGGCCGATGGCGGCTTCTTTCCCAACGGTTGGTGGGGCACCTGGGTGGGGGTGATCGTGGCCATCTTCAGCTACCTCAGCCTGGAATCGATTGCGATTGCCGCAGGTGAGGCCCAGAACCCGCGCCAGGCAGTGACCTCCGCCTTCAAGACCACGGTGCTGCGCCTGGTGCTGTTCTACCTGCTGTCGCTGGCGCTGATGCTGGCCATCGTGCCGTGGAGCCATGCCAGCACCGACAAGAGTCCCTTCGTCAAGGTGATGGAGATCGTCGGCATCCCGGGCGCACCCAGCGTGCTCAATTTTGTGGTGCTGGTGGCCAGCCTGTCGGCGATGAATGCGCAGCTCTACGTCACCTCGCGCATGATGTTCAGCCTCTCGCGCGGCGGCTATGCGCCAGCGGCGCTTGGCCGCGTCAACAGCCGTGGCGTGCCGATGGGTGCAATTGCCGTCTCCTGCCTGGGCATGGCGGTAGCCATGGTGCTCAATGTGCTCAAGCCCGAGGAATCGCTCACGCTGATGATGTCGATCTCGATGTTCGGCGCCATGTTTGCGTGGTTCATGGTGTTCGTCACGCACCTGTTCTTCCGCTCGCGCTGGCAGCGCGAGCACCCGGGCGAGCGTCTGCAGTTTCGCATGTGGGGCTTTCCGGTGTTGACGCTGCTCGGCGCCGTATTGATGCTGGCCGTCATCGTCACCACCTATTTCACCGACGTGTTTCACATGACAGCGGTGATCGGCGTGCCCATGCTGCTGGTGCTGGCTGCCGTCTACCAGATCTGGTACCGCCAGCGCTGATACATTGCATACCTATGCCAAACACACCCACCACCGCTCTGCAGCTATGGGACATCTCGCCGCCTGTCTATGTGGGCATGCCGGTTTTCCCTGGTGATACGCCCTACCAGCAGGAATGGGTGGCCACCATCGGGCCGGGTTGCCCGGTCAATGTGGCAAGCATCACCAGCACGCCCCACGCGGGCGCGCATGCCGATGCGCCCTTGCACTACGCCCCTGATGGCGCCACCATCGGCCATGTGGATCTGGCGCCTTACCTGGGCCGCTGCCGGGTGATCCACGCGATGGATTGCGGCGCGCTGATCGAGTGGTGCCATCTGGAGCACGCCATCAGCGACGACCTGCCCGAGCGCGTGCTGGTGCGCACCTACCAGCAGATGCCGCAAACCCGCTGGGATGCAGCACTCACCGGATACGCAGCCGATACCGTCGAACGCCTGGCTGCTCGCGGAGTGCGCCTGATCGGCATCGACACGGCCAGCATCGATCCGGCGGACAGCAAGGCGCTGCCCAGCCACCAGACCATTCGCCGCCACGACATGCGCGTGCTCGAAAACCTGGTGCTCGATGCCGTGCCCGAGGGCGACTATGAACTGATTGCGCTACCGCTCAAACTGGTGCAGGCCGATGCCTCACCAGTGCGCGCCGTGCTGCGCGCCCTGGCCGGCGCCTACAATCATCGAAATTCCTGAACTACAAATTCAATAGCTATTGGCGCTTGATAGACGTGCGCCAACAGCCTATTTTCCTCTAAGAGACACTGCCATGACCACCTTGGAAGCCTGCCGCGAAGTCGATCTGCAAGAGCCGCTCGCGCCACTGCGCGATCTGTTCGACCTGCCAGATGGCGTGATCTATCTCGACGGCAACTCGCTGGGCCCCCTGCCCAGGGCCGCAGCGGCCCATGTAGCCGATGTGGTGCAACGCGAGTGGGGCCAGGGCCTGATCCGCAGTTGGAACGACGCTGGCTGGATCGACCTGCCCCAGCGCCTGGGCGACCAGTTTGCGCCATGGATTGGCGCCCGCCCGGGCGAAGTGGTGTTCACCGATACCACCTCGGTCAACCTGTACAAGGTGCTGAGTGCCGCCATCCGCCTGTCCCAGCAGGAATTCTCCGACCCGGTACCCCGCACCAAGGTGGTGAGCGAGCGCAGCAATTTCCCCACCGACCTGTACATTGCCGAATCACTGTGCAAGCAGCACAACCTGGAGCTGGTGCTGATCGAGCCCGAAGAGTTGCCCGCCTGCCTGACGGGTGACGTGGCCGTGCTGCTGCTCAGCCATGTCAACTACCGCACCGGCCACATGCACGACATGGCCCAGGTAACGCGCGACGCCCATGCCCAGGGCATTCTGACGATCTGGGACTTGTGCCATGCCGCAGGCGCGGTACCCGTCGACCTGAACGGCGCCAATGCCGACTACGCAGTGGGTTGCAGCTACAAATACCTCAACGGTGGCCCGGGAGCGCCGGCCTTTGTCTGGGTCAATGCGCGCCACACCGACAAGTTCTGGCAACCGCTGTCAGGCTGGTTCGGCCATGCGGAGCAATTTGCCTTCACCAGCGATTACCGGCCTGCGGCGGGCATTCGCCGCTACATGTGCGGCACCCAGCCCATGATTGCCCTGAGCGCCCTGCAGTGTGGCCTGGATGTGTATACCGAGGCCGAAAAATATGGCGGCATGACGGCGCTGCGCCGCAAGTCAGTGGCGCTGACCGACCTGTTCATCGAGCTGGTGGAGACCCGTTGCGGCGGCCACGGCCTGGGCCTGGCCACGCCGCGCGACATCTTTGCGCGCGGCTCGCAGGTATGCCTGACGCGCGATGAAGGCGCTGGTGTCGACGGCCAGGGCAGCGGCGCCTACGCCATCATGCAGGCGCTGATCGCCCGTGGCGTGATTGGCGATTTCCGCAAGGGCGACAACGGCAAGGGCCCGCACAAGGACATTCTGCGCTTTGGCTTCACGCCGCTGTACACCCGCTTTGAAGACGTGTGGAACGCGGTGGAACACCTGCGCCAGGTGCTGGAATCGGGCGAATGGAAGCGTCCGGAATTCAACCGCATCAACGCGGTCACCTGATCTCCGCCCGCCTGACATTGCATGTCTGAACGCATCGCCATCCTCGACTTCGAAACCACGGGCATGAGCCCGGCCCACGGCGCGCGCGCCGCCGAGGTGGGCATCGTGATGGTGGAGGATGGCCGCATTGTCGATCGCTACCAGAGCCTGATGAACGCAGGCCAGCGCATGCCCAGCTTCATCACGCAGCTGACCGGCATCACCACTGCCATGCTGCAGGCGGCGGCACCGGCCGAAGAGGTCATGCGCGAGGCGGCTGCCTTTGTCGGCAGCGCGCCGCTGGTGGCGCACAACGCATCTTTCGACAGCAAGTTCTGGCGCGACGAGCTGGAGCGCGCTGGCTGCCCGGCCTCACAAGATCTCGGTACCGGCCTGTTTGCATGCACGGTGCTGCTGTCGCGCCGCCTCTACCCCGAGGCCCCCAGCCACTCGCTGGGCAAAATCGTGCGCCACCTGCAATTACCGCCTGCCGACAAGGCCCATCGCGCCTTGGCCGATGCCGAAATGACTGCGCATTTGCTGCTGCGCATGCAGGCCGACCTGCGCAACCGCTGGCATATTCCAGACCCTAGCCACGCGTTGCTGAATGAATTGCAGGCCTGCCAGCGCAAGCACCTGGGCCGCTGGCTCAGCAATACATCCGCCCGCCAGACCCAGCCGCAGCTGCCAGAGCTTGCCAGCATGACTCCGGTCAAGGCAACACCATACTGAGCACCACGTTCAGCACCGCCATCAGCAGCACCGCAGCCATGGTGATCAACAGCACGGTGGATTGCACCCATGAGCGCTGCGCCTGTACCTCGCCCGGCGCCCCTGCCGGCACCAGCTGGCAAGCCATTTCCACCTTGCCGGGCGATGCCATCAGCAGCAGTGCCGCGCTGACATTGTGAACCGCCATGAACGGCAGCACCCCTACGCCCAGGGCCTGGGCAATCTCGGCCTGCGTGGCAGCGAACATGGCATTGGCCCCGGTGTTGGAGCCTGTCACAAAGCCGCCCAGGGCGCCCACAAACGGGGCGGCAAACACATAGGCGCTGCCGCCCTGCGCCAGGGCGTGCGCGAGCTGCGCCGCCATGCCCGATACCGCCATCACCACCCCCAGCACAATGAAAAGACCGGTCACGGGCGCGACCTGGCGCCACGATTGCCACACCCGCTGCAGACTGCTGCCAGCGGGCAGGCCCTTGGCAAACCAGGCCGCTGCCACAAACAGCCAGACTGCAGGCGATGCCAGCAGATGCCACACACCCGTCCACTGCATTGCGCGCACCGCCACCCCTGCCACCAGCACACCGAGCAGCAGCAGGCCATAGGCTGCCAGCGCGCGCCATCCCAGGGCATTTAATGGTGCAGGGGCAGCCGTCGCAGAACCCTTCACGCCCCGCCTGCCAAGCCATAGCCACAACACGGTCATCACCAATGCGCCCAATGCCCCGGCGGCCGAAGTGCCGGCCAGCATATTGGCGAGGCCAATGGCCGCAGCCAGCAGTAGGCCGGACAGCGCCCCCTGCAGCATCGCAGTGCCACGCTGGCCACTATCGCTGGCCAGCCATGCCGCAGCCACGCCCACCACCACCATGGGAATCACGCTGACCCACGCGGATGCCACGCCCAGTGCGTCAAACGAAAGCCCCGACATCGTGGCCGCAATCAGCGTGCCCGGGCCCATGGACCCCCATGGCACAGCACACAGGCCGAGCAGACCGATCACCGCCACCTTGCGCGCAGGCAATCCGCTGTGCGCCAGCAGCGGAATCCCGATGGTGATGCCGATGCCAAAGCCCGTGAGCGATTCAGCAAAAGGGGTGACCCCATGCACCACCAGCAGCACGGCGCCAACGCCTTTGCCGGTACGCCCCATCACCCATTGCGCCAGGGCTTTTTGCGCCCCCGCAGCACGCAGCACCTCCGAGAGCAGCAGGCCGCCGCCAACGATCAGCAGCACCTCCACCAGCACCGGCAGCCAACCCGTCGCAGCTTGCAGCACCGCCTGCGCGGTCAAGGGAAAAGCCAGCATGCAGCCAGCCAATGCCAGCACCACGCCCAGCAGCGCCGCATACAGCGAACGCAGCCCCAGCAACAGCCCCGCGATGACAGCGAGGACCGGCAAAGCACTCAATAGCAGGTACATTGGTAGTGACCTTGTAAAAATTGCATATAGGTAAATAATATTTCCTACACGAAATTTGTCAATCCATGCAGACTGAAATCCCTTCTCCCGGTTCCGACTCCGACCTGCAGTTCGGCCTGGCCGTACGCGCCCGCCGCGCGCAACTGGCCATTACGCTGGACCAATTGGCCCAGGCAAGCGGCGTGACATCGGGGGCGCTGTCGCGGGTGGAGCGCGGGCTGCTCAGTGTGAGCTTGCGCAATGCCATGGCCATCGCACGCGGTCTGGGCTGTGAATTGAGCGATTTGATCCAGAGCCCCGCTGCCGCGCAGATCACCCGGGCGGGCGAGCACCCGCGTTTTGTGCACGAGGACACGGGTATCGTCCGGCTGGCGCTTGCCCGCCCCCTGCCTGGCCTGGAATTGCTGCACTACGACGTGCCGCCCGGCCAGGTATCCAGCCACTTTGCGCCCCACCGCCCCGGCACACGCGAGGTGTTCTACGTGGAAAGCGGCACGCTCCGGGTCTGGACGGGAGCGGAGTCCGTGTTGTTGCAGGCAGGCGACAGCGCGCAGCTGGTCATGGATACGGAGCACCACTTTGCCAACGAAGGCAACGCCACCGCACGCTTCATCCTGCTGGTGGCAGCGCCGTCGCACGGTGCGTAACAGCTTGGCGCCAGGGATTGGAGGAACGGCCCAGCCGCCAGCCACGCGCACAAAGAGCGTGCGGGCATGCGCTCAGGCTTCAATAACTTTTGGCCGACAGGCTGGCCCACAGGTGCGCAGCCACCAATGCACGCCAGGGAGAAAACGCGCCCAGCCATTGCTCCGCCTCGCGCTGTGACACGCTGGGCACGTCCAGGAGGCGTGCCAAGGCATTGCGCACCGCCACGTCGCCGTGCAGGCTGCCATCGAGCCAGCCAAAGCCGCGCAGCAAGGCGTAGTGCACCGTCCACGGGCCAATGCCCTTGATGGCCAGCAGCGCGGCCTCCAGCGCCCGGGCCGAGTCGGCCTCCATGGGTTGCGCAGCCCAGGTGTCCAGCGGCAGGGCACCGTCGGCAATCGCGGCGCAAACCCGCTCGAGGGTGGCGATCTTGCTGACCGAGAAACCCGCCGCACGCAGTTGCTCCGGTGTCAGCGCAGCGAGTGCCGCCGCATCGGGGTGGCATAGCAAGCCACTGCTGTGCTGCACGCCTGCCGTTTCTATCAGGCGGCGGCGCAGCGCAATGGCGGCTGCCACACTGATCTGCTGACCGGTAATGGCCCACACCAGGGCTTCAAACGGCGTACTGCTGGCTGGTACCCGCAAGCCTGCCTGGCTACGCAGCAAGGGGCCCAGCACCGGGTGCTGTGCATGCTGCCGCTCCAGTTGGTCTGCACCATCGCCCAGCCCCAGCATGCGCGAGACCATGGCGTTCAGGGCCAGTTGCTGTGCATTGGCAGCGGCAAGCTTGCCTTTGCGCAGCCCGTCGACCGTCAGGCGGGCCTGCACCTGGCCGTGCGTTTGCTCGCCGGGCCCTTTCTGGTCGAGCCTTTCCTGGCCGAGCCCTATCTGCAGTTGCAGCAGTGCCGGGCGGCCTTGCCAGGTTACGCCTTTGGAGATGTGCAAGCCCTCCACTTTTTCCGAGCGCTGCTGGGTATCACGCGAATGCAGGGCCAGCACATCTTGTGGGCGGTAGTTGGCGGGCAGCGCTGCAATGGTTTCCAGAATCAGTGGCATGGGCAGACAGTCAGAAGGTGGCAGTGATAACGCAGACACGAGGGTCGCTATGGCGACGACCAAGGATTGGCTGATTTGCTTTCATTTTGATAGCAATTACCGATTACTCCAATTGTTCCTCCGGCGGTTTTCACTCCGCATCATGAAACACCACCCCCAGGGTATGGCGTGCGCCTCGCAGTATGGTGGAGACGCCGTGCCGGTGCTGCACCCTATAGCTGCCGCGGGCACCCTGCACCGGCCGCTCCCGCACTGCGATGATGGCCGCATCGCCACGCCTGAGGGGCAGCACCTGCACACGCGATTGCATGCGCGGGCGCTGCTCGGTCAGTGCAAGCTCACCCCCTTCAAAATCCTGCCCTGGCTGCGACAACAGCACGATCACCTGCAATGGAAACACCAGCTCGCCATACAGATCCTGGTGCAGGCAGTTGTAATCGCCCGTGCCATAGCGCAGCAGCAGGGGCGTAGGCCGCACCTGGCCCGCCGCATGGCATTGGTCGATGAAAGCCTCGTGCGAGGCAGGCCACGGACTGGCCTCTGGCTGCAGCAACTGGCGCCAGCGCTCGGCCAATGGCTGCAGCCGGGCATACAGCGCGTCGCGCATGGCTTGCACCAGCGCTGGCAGCGGATAGGCAAAGTACTGATACTCGCCCCGGCCAAAAGCGTGGCGCTGCATGGTGATGCGGCTGCGAAAATGCGCTGCTTCTTCATACATTCCGGCCAACTGGGCGCACTGCCCTGCATCCAGCAAACCCGGCAACAGGCCCCAACCCCGGCTGTCCACCTGCGCGCAAATGCCGGGCCAGTCGTAGTGCGCCAATTGGCGGATTGCCGCTTTATCTTCAAAATTCATAGCAACTGGCGCTTTATGGATGGTCGCAGCAGGCAATTTCTCTTCAAATATTTCCTCATCACCCAGCGGCAAGGCAGCCTGGCCAGCGCTGGCCGCCCGCTTAGCCATGACGCGCCACCCGCAGGGCCTGGGGAGCCAGTTCTGCCTCGTGCCGCAGCAGCGCGCGCTTGCGGTCCACGCCCCAGCGGTAGCCGGAGATTTCGCCATCGCTGCGCACCACGCGATGGCAGGGAATGGCCACCGCAATCGCATTGGCAGCGCAGGCGCCCGCCACCGCACGGCTGGCCTGCGGCATGCCCAGCGTGCGCGCCAGTTCGCTGTAGCTGACGGTGCTGCCCACCGGAATGCGGCGCAGCGCCTGCCATACCTGCTGCTGGAAGGCCGTGCCCCGCACATCCAGCGGCAGCGCCAGCCCACGCGAGGGCTCATCCACAAAGCCGATGACCTGCGCCATCCAGCGCTCGAACGCCGCATCGCCCCCCGCGAGTTGCGCCTTGGGAAAGCGCTGCTGCAGGTCTTGCACCAGCGCATCGGCATCATCGCCGAGGAGGATGGCGCAAATGCCCTGTTCCGTGGCAGCCACCAGAATAGGCCCCAGGCTGCACTCGCCCACACCAAAGCGGATGTTCTGAGCCGCGCCGCCGGTGCGGTACTGGCGCGGCGTCATCCCGAGCACGGCCTGGCTGTCGCGGTAAAGCTGC
The DNA here is from genome assembly GCF_050434545.1 of Comamonas sp. 4034. Taxonomy (NCBI): domain Bacteria; kingdom Pseudomonadati; phylum Pseudomonadota; class Betaproteobacteria; order Burkholderiales; family Comamonadaceae; genus Comamonas; species Comamonas sp. 4034. The sequence continues at coordinate 47,362 of NZ_JBNDIT010000012.1, forward strand.
GCAGTGCTGGCAAAGCCAGCGTCAAAAATGGCATCGATGACACGCGGCGCCTCCTGGGCGTCGCCCAGCGCCGCCTGCAGGCGCTGGCGGCGCTGGGCCTTGGCGTAGGCCTTGGGCGATACGCCCACCGCCGCCTTGAAGACCCGCTGCAGATGGAAAGGGCTCATTCCCGCGCGCTCAGCCAGATCGGCCAGGCTGGGCTCCTCCTCAGCGGTGGCGATCCATTGGCACAGCTGGGCCATCAGCGCCGCATGCCCGGGTTTGGCCGGTGCGTCGGGCTGGCAGCGCTTGCAGGCGCGGTAGCCTGCTGCCTGCGCCTGTGCGGGAGAGTCGAAGAAACTGACGTTTTCTGGCTTGGCCTGGCGCGAGCTGCACGAGGGCCTGCAAAATACACCGGTAGTGCGTACGGCATAGACAAAGCGGCCATCGGCACCGGCATCGCGGGCACGCACGTCGGCCCAGCGCGGATCAGCCTGGGTTTGCTGTGCGCGCTGGGAAGCAGAAGCGAGAGTGGCAGACGGTTTCATGCGAATCACCTCAGTACAATCGATGCAGCCACTTTAGGCCTTGCGGCCCCTCGATGCAGTGCCATTCTTGCGCTGTAATTCAAGCCGCTTCATAGCCCCACACACCATGCGAGACACCAACAGCAAGCCCGAATCCATTGTGCATGAAGAGCGCGCCCAGCTCGATTTCAGCAAAGACATGAGCTATGGCGACTACCTGCACCTGGACGAGATCCTGAACGCCCAGCACCCGCTGTCGCCCGCGCACGACGAAATGCTGTTCATCGTGCAGCACCAGACCAGCGAGCTGTGGATGAAGCTGATGCTGCACGAGCTGCGCGCCGCCATGCAGGCAATTGCCAACCCATCCGCCAATACCAAGCCCGAGGCCTTCAAGATGCTGGCGCGGGTTTCGCGCATCATGGAGCAGCTGGTGGGAGCCTGGACCGTGCTCTCGACGATGACGCCGCCCGAGTACTCGGCCATGCGGCCCTATCTGGCCAACTCCAGCGGCTTTCAAAGCGCGCAGTACCGCTGCATCGAGTTTTCGCTCGGCAACAAGAATGCAGCCATGCTCAAGCCCCATGCGCACCGCCCCGACCTGCTGGAGCAGGTGCAACGGGCCTACGAATCGCCATCGCTGTACGACATTGCCCTGCAACTGCTGGCACGCGAGGGCATCGCCGTGCCGCAGGAAGCACTGCAACGCGACTGGACCCAGCCCTACACGGAGAGCGAAGGTGTCAAGAAGGCCTGGATCACCGTTTACAGCGACCCGCACCAGTACTGGGATCTGTACCAGCTGGGCGAAAAGCTGGCCGATATCGAGGACGCCTTCCGCCAGTGGCGCTTCCGCCACCTCACGACCGTGGAGCGGGTGATCGGCTTCAAGCGCGGCACAGGCGGCACGGGTGGCGTGAGCTACCTCAAGAAGATGCTGGATGTCGTGCTGTTCCCCGAAATCTGGAGCCTGCGTACAGATTTGTGACTCCCCTGCGGCGCTACGAGTGGCCTTTGCTCGTTTCGTCACGCCAGCATCCGATCCTGCCAGGATTGCCGCATGTGACATGCGCGGGCTGCAGACCCAGCGGGTCTGTCCTATAGTATGCATGTGCGATTGCAGCATTTTCAGCCTCCAGCGCCCGCCTGATGAGCGCCAATTGCTATTTTTTACATAGCAAACAAATACTTCAGGCGGCGCCGCTGCCACGCCAATGCCTGCCTGTGCCATGCCCGACAACAACCCAACCCCATCCCAGGCTGCGCCCGCAGCCGCCCAGCCGCCCGCATCCCCCACCGTACTGTGGGCCATGCTGCTCACCCTGCTCTCGGCTTTTGCGCTGAGCCAGGCGTTCCGTACCGTCACCTCCATCATTGCCGACGGGCTGCGAACGGATTTCGGGCTGTCTGCTGAGTCGCTGGGCGCATTTGCCGGGCTGTTTGGCCTGTCTTTCGGTGTCACCCAGCTCTTCATGGGCGTTGGCATGGATCTGTACGGGTTGCGCAAAACCGTACTCACCGCTTTTCCGCTGGCGATTGCGGGTTCAGCCATTTCCGCCGCTGCGCCCAGCTACCACTGGCTGATGCTGGGGCAGCTGCTGATCGGCATTGGCTGTTCGCCCGCGTTTCTGGCCTGCACCATGTTCATCTCGCGCCACTTTCCCAGTGATCGCTTTGCCTTCATGTCGGGCGTGGGCATGGGGGTTGGAGGCCTGGGTCTGCTGTTCACCGGCACGCCGCTGGCCTGGCTGGTGCAGCACCAGGGCTGGCGCTTTGGCTTCGGGCTGCTGGCAGCGCTGTGTGCGCTGTCGTGGCTGGCGATCTTCTGGCGCGTGCACGAACCGCGCCTGGCCAGCGACGATCTGCCCAAGCCCAGTTGGATCAATGCCGTCAAAGGCTTTGGCGGTCTCCTGAAGGTGCCACACACCTGGGCGATTGCGCTGATGGGCATGGTTGGTTATGCGTCGTTCCTGACCGTGCGCGGCCTGTGGCTGAGCCCGATGCTGATCGACCGCTACGGTTTCAGCCTCGTTGCCACGGGCAATGTGGCCCTGGTGGTGTCGGTGATCTCGCTGTTCGTCCCATCGATCTTTGGCCGCTTCGACCCGGGCCCGGCCAGGCGCCGCCGCCGCATCATCATTGGCGCCACCGTAATGGCCAGCATCTTCTGCGCCCTCGCCTTTGTGCACCATCCGCTTGCCACCGTAGCCCTGATCCTGCTGATGGGCCTGGTATCAGGCTACTCCGTGCTGCAATATGCCGATGTGCGCTCGTCCTACCCCAAAGAGACCACGGGCCGCGCGCTCTCGGTCTACACCATGGCCATGTTTCTGGGCGTGGCGCTGATGCAATGGGGGTCTGGCAAAGTCGCGGCCTGGGCCGAGCACCACCAGGCCGAAACCTATGAATATGTGATGCTTTTCGTGGCCGCCATGCTGATGCTGGGCTGTCTGGCCTTTCGCTTTCTGCCCAAATCGCCCCTGCTGACGCAGCAAGGCGGCAGATAGGCAGAACACTGTCTATCGAAAAGATAGCCATAGCGCATGCAAATAGCGCACGCCAGAGCCATAAGCCTTCAAAATTCAATAGAAGAAAGCGCCTCTAGCTATGATTTTTAAATCAAAGCCATGCATCCCGAAAGGCGAACAGAACCCCTCAGAGCACCGTGGCTGACGAACCATCGCCCCGGTACAGCCAGGGCACGTCCATCAGCCGCGATCCCAGGGCGCGCAAGGCCGTGTCACGGCCCAGGGCCACGAGGCCACGAGCATGGAAGATGTCACCATTGCGGATGGCGCGCGCCTGCACTCTTGCATTGCGCTCCCAGCGGTTGAGCGCGTAGCGGCGCAAACGCAGCGGCAACTCCAGATCGTGCATGGTGAGCGCACGCTGCAGTTCGGCAGCGTCTTCGATAGCCATGGCTGCACCCTGGGCCAGGTAAGGCCGCATGGGGTGCGCCGCATCCCCGAGCAGCGCCACCAGACCTTGGGCCATCTCATGCGGGCCCGCAACGGGTGCACGTTCCACCAGCGGCCACAAGCGCCACGGCGAAGAACCCACTGCAGCTACGGCCTGCACCAGATCCAGCAATTGCCGGTGCGCGCCTGCCAGGCTGCGCTGCAGATCCGCTGCGTTGGCGGCATGGTCCCAGGTTTCCAGATCATCGGGTGGCGCACCTTCGGTGATGATGACCAGGTTCTGCAGTTCGCCCGCGCGCACCGGGTACTGCACGGCATGAAAACGCGGCCCCATCCAGGCGGTGATCTCCTGCGTGCGCAGCGCAGGCGGCAGATCGGCCTGGCGCACCATGGCACGGTAGGCGAGATGGCCGGTCTGGCGCGGTGGCTGATCGTGCAGCATGCGCAGGCGAGTGCGGCTCCAGACGCCATCGGCCCCTACCAGCGCATCGCCCTCGATCTTCTTGCCTTTCTTGGTGGTGATGGTGACGACCTCGCCATTGTCCTCGTGGTAATCCACGGGGTTGTCCAGATTGAGGTGCACGCCATCACGCCCTTGCACGGCATCGAGCAGCAGTTGGTGCAGATCGGCCCGGTGGATGGTGGCATAGGCGGCGCCGTAGCGTGCCACGGCATCGGCTCCGAGGTCGAGTCGGGCCAGTGCTTCGCCACTGATTGCGTTGCGCGACACCAGCGCCTGCGGAAAGGCTGCGGTGGCCTGCAAACCCTTTTGCAGCCCCCAGGCCTGCAGGCGCCGCACCACATTGGGCCCCAGTTGTACGCCGGCCCCTATTTCGCCGAAAGCCGGGGCACGTTCATACAGACGCACTTCCGTACCAGCCAGACTTGCTGCCAGCGCTGCAGCCAGCCCCCCGATACCCCCGCCCGCGATCAGAATCTGTTCTTGCATGCCCCCATTGTGCCGGGATCAGGCCACACACATTTGAGCCAGCGCGAAGACGCAGCAAATTGCTCAAAGGAGTGGATGAAACGGAGACAGGCGCCTAAGCGCACGAAGCAAAACCGTGCAGGCGTTCGAATTCGCCAATCGGCACTGGCCTGCCGAAGTGATAGCCCTGGAAACGCTCACAGCCATTGCTGACGAGGAAATCCACCTGGCCCGCGTTTTCCACGCCTTCGGCCACCACCTCAAGCTCCAGGTTGTGGGCCAGGGCCAGAATGGTGCGCACGATGACGGCGTCATTGACATCGCTCAACACATCATTGACGAAGCTGCGGTCGATCTTGAGCTGGTCGAGCGGCAACCGCTTCAGATAGGCCAGCGAAGAATAGCCAACGCCAAAGTCGTCGAGCGAAAAGCCCACGCCGCGTTCCTTGAGCTCGCGCATGCGGCACACGGTTTCGTTCACGTCCCCCAACAGCAGGTTCTCGGTCAGCTCCAGTTTGAGCTTGGACGGGTCAGCGCCGGTTTCGTCGAAAATGGACAGCACCTCATCGACAAACCCTGCATTGCGGAACTGGCGGGGGCTGACATTGACCGCGATGGTGAGGCACTCGGTCAAAGGATTGTCTGCCCAGGCCGCCAGTTGCTCGCAGGCGGTGCGCATGACAAAGGTGCCCAGGTCCACGATGAGCCCGGTCTGCTCCGCCAGATCGATGAATTCGATAGGCATGACGAGGCCCCGCCCCGGATGGCGCCAGCGCACCAGAGCCTCTGCTCCCAGGAGACGCCCATGGCCGTTCATCACCGGCTGGTAGTACACCTGCAACTCGCCATCGTGAATCGCATGGCGCAGGTCGGATTCGAGGTGCGCACGGGCATTGACCTGCGCCTGCATCTGCGGATCGAAGAACCGCTGGGTATTGCGCCCGGCTGATTTGGCCTGGTACATGGCCATGTCCGCGCGCTTGAGCAGTTCTTCAGCACTGTGCACATCGTTGTCGCCAAACACCGTCACGCCAATGCTGGGCGTGCTGTAGTGGGCAACACCGTCAAGGCTGAAGGGCTGGTTGAAACGGCTGATCAGGTGTTCCACCACGCCACGCACATGGTTCTCGGCCTGCTCGCGCACGCCGCCCAGATGCTCCACCAGCACCACAAACTCGTCACCGCCAAAGCGCGCCACCACGTCGCCGCTGCGAACACTGGCGATCAGGCGCTTGCCTACTTCGCACAACAGGCGATCCCCTTGCTGGTGGCCCAGGGAGTCATTCAGATCCTTGAAATTATCCAGATCGATGAACAGCAGCGCTGCATAACTGGCGCGCAGCTTGCAGGCGCGGATCGACCACTCCAGCCGGTCCATCAGCATGCGCCGGTTAGGCAGGCCCGTGAGCACGTCGAAGAACTCGAGCCGTTCGATTTCCTTGCGCGCATGGCTGCGCTCGGCCAGGTCGCGGCAAATGCACAGCAGGCCGGTGACCTCACCGGTCGCCGAGCGAATGGCCGACTTGGTGATCTCAAAACGCCCCTGGTAGCCGCCATCGGCAAAGCGCAGGGTTTCCTCATACACCACAGGAGACAGGGAGTGCCTGGCCTGCAGGTCGGTTTCAACCTCGGACGGCAGGTAGGCATCAAGCGCCAGATCCGTCGTGGTTCGGCCAATGATCTGCGAATGCGTCAACCCCACCAGACGCTCAAAGGCCTGGTTGCAGTGCAGAAAGCGGCCATCCACGCCCTTGAGCACGACCAGGTCGGGAATCGCACTGACCAACGACACCAGTTGCGACTGCTGCTCCTGCATCCGGCCTGCCATGAGCTTCTGCATCGATACATCATGCGACAGCAGCAGAAACGCGTTGTCATCGAACCCCTGTGGGGCCACCATCAGATCGGTCTGCAGGTGACGCACACCGTGCCGGGTCTCGATGCTCTGCTCGAAAGCCAGCGATTCGCCCGCACGCAGCCGCTCCATCCATTCGGGGGCCTGGCTGCGCAATGCAGGAGTCAGGGCCTGAGTCCAGGGCTGGCCGCTCAGGGTCTTGACCCCCAGCCATTCCAGCTGGGTCTGGTTGGCATGCACAATGATGCCGGCTCCATCGACACGCACCATGCCGATAGGTGCCTGTTCCAGCCATTCAGCCCCTTGCAAGCGTTCCGGATGTGCAGAGGCCCAGCCAACCAGGGTATGCCGCACCGAAGCCATCAACATGACCAAGGCCACCACCGACAATGCATAGCACCAGGCGGCCTCCATGACCGACAGCGCCAAGGGCGCATGGGAATATGCGCCCTGTGCCAGCGCCGCCAGCGCCACAGCAGCGGTCATGCTGCGAACCGGCCATCGGCTGGAGCGCCCCACCAGATTGCGCGTATCCCACCATGCCTTGCCGCAGCACAGCAGCATGCCCGCAGGCAAGGCATATGCCTGCGCCCAATGGGAAAAAACCAACCCACGCGCCACGATGGCAGCCACCACAGCCAACGCCACCAGCATCAGCAGCACGCCGGCATTGCTGCGCAACTGCAGACTGCCCGTGCGCTCGACACTGGTTGCCAGCCCATCCTGACCCGCAGGATGTCTGACATCTATCGAAATGATCAACAGCGTGAGGGAGAGCAGCAGATTGACGGCAATGATCGACCAGGACTGCGCCTGCACCATGGCTTCGGCCTGGCTGACCGGAAGCGCTGCAAACACGGTATAGACGGCCAGAGCCACTGCGCTGCATACCCACAAGGGCCGCCCAAGAGGCGCGCCGCCTGAAGCACTTTGCAAGAGCAACCGCGCTCCCCAGCCAATGGTGGCCAGGGCTGCCAGCAAGGCCAGCAATTGAATCCAGGTGCCCAGGGCGGCAGCAAAACCGATGCCTTGGTCGTCCGAGGCCATCAGCCCCGCCAGCAAAACCCCTCCAGCCAGCAGACACAGCATGACACGCGTATGTGTATCCCACAGGCGCCGACCAAGCGATAAGGGGGTGTAAGGACGTGCCATCGGTTACCGAGGGGGTAAAAAAGGTAAATGTAAATAGCGGCATTTGACCAGCAATTGCCGTCAAACGCAAACGGGCCCTGCTAGAACGGGCCCGGTTAGGATATTTTGCAAGCAGTTACTTACAGTAGCTGCCGCAGTACAAAAGGAAGTATACCGCCCTCCTTGTAATACTCTACTTCAATAGGCGTATCGATTCGCAACACGAGTTCCGTCTCGGTCTTGCTGCCGTCGGCGCGGTGCACGACCAGTCTGGCCTTGCTGCGCGGAGCCAGAGAGGGTTGGGGAATGATGTCGATCTGCTCATCGCCACGCAAGCGCAGCGTCTCCCAGCTTTCCCCGGCCAGGAACTGCAGGGGCAGCACCCCCATGCCCACCAGGTTGGAGCGGTGAATTCGCTCAAAGCTGCGCGCCACGACGGCCTTGATGCCCAGCAGTTGCGTCCCCTTGGCGGCCCAATCGCGGCTCGATCCGGTACCGTACTCTTCACCGGCAAAGACCACAGTGGGGGTGTTGGCCGCAACATAGCGCATGGCCGCGTCATAGATGAACAGCTTCTGGCCCTGGTCCTCGCCGGGGTTCTGGTAGATGGTGAGTCCCCCTTCCTCGCGCGAGCCATCGGCGCCGACTGGCAACATCTGGTTCTTGATGCGGACATTGGCAAAAGTGCCGCGCATCATCACTTCGTGATTGCCGCGGCGCGAGCCATAGCTGTTGAAATCGACCTTCTTGACGCCATTGGCAAGCAGCCATTGCCCGGCAGGCGAGGTCTCCTTGATGGAGCCGGCCGGCGAAATGTGATCGGTCGTGATCGAATCGCCAAACAGCGCCATGATCCGTGCACTGTGGATGGCATATTGGTCTGCGCCCTGGGCATTCTCGTGCTTGGCCTCCAGCTGGAAGCTCTTGAAGAACGGAGGCTCGGCAATATAGGTGCTCTGGGGCCAGGTATAGGTGGCTCCCGTCACACCTTTGATCTTCTCCCACAGCTTGCCAGGCTCGCTGGTGACCTTTTCGTAGTTGGCCCGGAAAGCCTTGCCGTTCATCGCGTACTTCATCAGCTTGTGCACTTCGTCCGTGCTCGGCCAGATATCCCCCAGGTACACGTCACGCCCGTCCTTGCCTTTGCCAACCGGCTCGGTCATCAGGTCCTTGCGCACGTTGCCGGCAATCGCATAGGCCACGACCAGAGGTGGGCTCGCCAGGAAGTTGGCGCGGATGTTGGGATGGATGCGGGCCTCGAAGTTGCGGTTGCCGGACAGCACGGCGGCGCATACCAAGTCGTTCTGCTGGATCGCGGCATTGAATTCGGGCAGCAGATCGCCAGCGTTGCCAATGCAGGTGGTGCAACCATAGCCCGCAATCGCAAACCCCAGTTTTTCCAGATAGGGCAAGAGGCCCGACTCCGTGAGGTAGAGCGTGACCAGGCGCGACCCAGGAGCCAACGAAGTCTTGACGTGGGGCTTGACCGTCAAGCCAGCCTGCACCGCCTTCTTGGCCAGCAGACCTGCCGCCAGCATCACGCTGGGGTTGGAAGTATTGGTGCAGCTGGTGATGGCCGCAATCAGCACATCTCCATTGTGCAGGTCGATGCCACCGCGCTCTTTGGCCTCCACCTGCGCTTCCTCGCTGCGCAGGCTGCCCGGTGCATCTTCCACATTGGGGGTATTGGCCACCATTTCTACCACGTTGCGCGGAGCACCGGCGGGCACAGGCTTGGCATCGGGCTCGGCGGTTTCTCCTTCGCCGTTGATATGTACCCGCACGCTCTGCCCGAGCCTGTCCGCAGGCAGATTGAAGCCATTTTGTGCAATCGGCGCAGTAAACAGCTCCGCGAACTTGTCGGCCACATGTCCGATCTCGATGCGGTCCTGCGGGCGCTTGGGCCCCGCCAGGCTGGGAGCGACGGTGCCCAGATCCAGCCTGACAACCTGCGAGTAGTCGATGTCCCCCGCCTTGGGAACGCCAAAGAGGTCCTGCGCCTTGAAATAGGCCTCAAATGCTTCGATTTCGGCCTTGGTGCGCCCGGTGCCTTCAAAATAGTCGAGGGTCTTGCCGTCAACCGGGAAGAAGCCCATGGTTGCGCCATATTCGGGCGCCATGTTGCCGATGGTGGCCCGGTCAGGAACGGAGAGGCTGCGCGTGCCCTCGCCAAAGAACTCCACGAACTTGCCCACCACCTTTTCGCGGCGCAGGATTTCGGTCACCGTCAGCACCAGATCGGTCGCCGTCACCCCCTCGCGCAGCTTGCCCGTCAGTTCAAAGCCGACGACATCGGGTGTCAGGAAATACACCGGCTGGCCCAGCATGGCGGCTTCGGCCTCGATACCGCCCACGCCCCACGCCACCACGCCGACGCCATTGATCATCGTAGTATGGCTGTCCGTCCCGACCAGGGAATCGGCGTAGTACACCCCGTCCTTGGTGTGGTGCACGCCCCGCGCCAGGTATTCCAGATTGACCTGGTGCACGATGCCAAAACCCGGAGGCACCACGCCAAAGGTGTCAAAAGCCTGCATTCCCCACTTCATGAACTGGTAGCGCTCGTTGTTGCGCTGGAATTCCAGTTTCATGTTCAGGTCAAGGGCATTCTTGTTGCCGTAGTAGTCGACCATGATCGAGTGATCCACCACCAGGTCCACCGGCACCAGCGGCTCGATCGCCTTGGGCTTTTTCCCCAACCGGTCGGCAGTGCTGCGCATAGCAGCCAGATCTGCCAGCAATGGCACGCCCGTAAAATCCTGCAGCACCACGCGGGCAACGACGAATGGCACCTCTTCGGTCCGTTCCGCCCGAGGTTTCCAATTGGCAAGCTGCTCCACATGCTCCGGCAGAACCCGCTGGCCATCACAGTTGCGCAGCACCGACTCCAGCACGATGCGCAGTGAAACCGGCAACCGCTTGATATTGGGATACTGTTTGGCCAGGGCTGGCAGCGAATAGAAGCTGCCCTTGCCCGCCTTACCCAGCGACAGAGACTTCAAGGTGGAGGCAAAAGCATGCTTGCCCGACTGAGGGTTGCTCGATTTCATCGTTGCTCCTGTTTTGCTTGGGAATGCCACAGAAATTCTTCTCGAACAGACAGTCTACCTGCGTGCGCCGACACCTGCATGTCGCCAGACATTCGATATGGCTATTGGTGCTGCCTGCCACCGCGCCCCGCCCATTCGCAAAGTCCATACCACCTCAGGCACGGACCGTCTGAAGCTTTCGTGACCGGGGACTTGTCATACCCATTGCCCCAATATCCCTCCACTCAGCAACTCGAAAAATAAGCCTATAGATTCATCAGAATTTTCAATAGCAGCAATCTATGAAGAAGGGGATTTCTGTAGCTGCAAAATGCTGAAAATCGCTCCCTGAAAAAAGGAAAACCCGCCGAAGCGGGTTTTCATGCATTGCGCTCTCTTGATCAGATCGCAAATTTCTCGCGGGCCTGGCCTTCAATCCACTTTGGAGCCTTGCCACGGCCAGTCCAGGTTGCGCCAGTCGCTGGATCGCGGTATTTAGGAGCAACCTTGGAGCCTGCTGCGGCACTGCGGCCACCACGTGCTGGGGGAAACACGTCCAGCTCACTCAGTCCATATTCGGCCACCAGGCTGCGCACCTGATCCACGACGTTCTTCAGTTCATTTTTGCGAACTTCTTCACGTTGGGCTTGCAGTGCCGCCAATTGGGCGTCGATTTCCTTCAAAGTAGCCATGTTGGTATATCCAAGTAATTTAATTAACGGCCCCAGTATACCCAAAACTCAAATTTGCAAAAGGCTTTTTTGCCCCTCAACCATTAAATACCAATGTAAATTTTCATAAACATGGCGGTCTATTACCTTTAGTAATCGGCAAGGCCCGCGTCGATGCGAGCAATCACCTTGTCCACGCGTTTCCCTTCCAGAGCCATTACTTCGAATACCCATCCTGCACAATATATCTTCTCGCCCACCGGCGGCATATGCCCGGATTCGGCCATCAGCATACCGGCCAGCGTGTTATATCTGCCCTTGTCTTCATCCGGCAATTCCTTGATATCCAGGCGTGCCTTCAATTCGGATATCGGCATCAGGCCATCCAGATACCAGGAGCCATCATCGTTCTGAACGGCCCAGGCCTCGTTGGCACCACCTGGCTTGAGTTCTCCGGTAATGGCTTCCAGCACATCGCGCGGCGTGATGATGCCTTGCACGACTCCGTATTCATCCACCACGAAAATCATGCGTCCGGCGCGAGCGCGGAACTGCTCCAGCAACTCAAAGCCGCTCAGTGTTTCAGGCACATAGGTGGCCGCCACCACCAGATCCGACACCGGCACTGTCTTGGGAGACACCACATCCAGCAGGTGCGCAACGCTCACCAGGCCCACCACGTTGTCGAGCGATTCGCGGCAGACGGGATACCAGGAGTGCGCTCCCTTGCCTCCGGCCGCACGCACTTCGTGCAGCGCTTCGGCCACTGTCAGGCGGGCATCCAGCCACTGCACGTCGCCGCGAGGCACCATCATCGAGATCAGAGGGCGGTCATCCAGATGGAAGACGTTCTGCACCATCAGGTGTTCGTGCTGCTCGATCACACCTGCATCACGGCCTTCATCGAGGCTGGCCACGATTTCTTCCTCGGTCACAGCCCGGCTCGATTCATCCTTGATACGCAACAACTTGAGTACATACTGCGCGGAAACCGACAGCAACCACACGAACGGCTTGGCAATCCTGGACACCCATGTGAGCGGAAGCGCAATCATGCGTGACGAAGCCTCGGGATACATCTGGCCAATGCGCTTGGGCACCAATTCGCCAAACACGATGGTGAGGTAGGTGATCACAATGATCACCGTGGCCGTTGCTGCCACAGACGCCACCGAGGCCGGCATTCCTGCAGAAATGAGCCAGCTCGCCAGGCCGTCGCTGAAAGCGGCTTCGCCGAAAATACCATTGAGCATGCCAATGGAAGTGATGCCCACCTGAATGGACGAAAGAAACTGGGTAGGATTGGCCAATAATTCCAGGGCCGCCTTGGCGCCCTTGTCGCCGCTTTCCGCCATGGCCAGCAAACGTGATTTACGGCTGCTTGCCAGCGCCAACTCCGACATGGCAAATACGCCATTAAGCAGGGTCAAAAGCGCGATCAGAAGTACGTCTAACAAAATAGTTCACAGGTAGTTCAACAAGCATGTCACTTTACTGTATTGGCGATATCCAGGGATGCGATGGCGCTTTGGAGCGCTTGCTCACCAAAATTGATTTCTCGCCCAGCCGCGACACCGTCTACCTTCTGGGCGACTTGGTCAACCGGGGACCAGATTCGGAAAAAACCCTTCGCCGCTGCATGGAATCAGGGGACAGCATCCGCGTGCTGCTGGGCAACCATGATCTGCATCTGCTCGCCGCAGCCAACGGACGACGCAAATTCTCCAGGCGCGACACCCTGCTGCAAGTGCTGCAAGCGCCCGATGCAGACCAACTGCTGCGATGGGTACGGCAACAGCCGCTGGCACGTACCCATGATGTGGGCGGAGAAAGCCTGCTGATGGTGCATGCCGGCGTCCACCAACGCTGGAGCGCGGCCGATACCCTTCGTTACGCGCGGGAGGTGGAAGCCGTGTTGAAGGGCGATGATCTGCCCCTCTTCCTGCAGGCCATGTATGGCAACGAGCCCGACCAGTGGAGCGAGCAGCTCTCCGGCATGGAGCGGTTGCGCGTCATCACGAATGTGCTTACCCGTATGCGTTACTGCGCCCCCGATGGCCGGATGGATTTTGAAAGCGCCGAAAGCACCGAACATGCCCCTCCCGGTCTTCTGCCATGGTTCGACCTGCCGAGCCGCGTGACCGCCGAGACCACCATCGCCTTTGGCCACTGGTCCACACTCGGCGAACTGAATCGCCCGCACCTGATTGCGCTGGATACAGGCTGTGTCTGGGGCGGATGCCTGACGGCCGTGCGCTTTGGTTCCAGCCTGGAAGAGCGCGAACTCATTCACGTGGAATGCGAGCAGGCGCAGCAGCCCGGCTGAGCGCCAACAACCGCGCTGAAGAACCAGATAGAAAAAGGCCCCTGCATTCCTGCAGAGGCCTTACCGTTGAAATCACAGTGTCACGACTCGGTCGTGGGTGCGGGCTTGAAGAGCGCCGCCACCTTGCGACGTGGCTTGACGCTGGCAGCGCCCCGTGCAGGTGCGGGCTTGGCGCTCGCATCCCAGGCTGCGGGCTCGGCAGCCTTGGCTTCGTAGGGCTTGTCAAAGAACGGATCGCGCGACACGGGTGCCGGGCGATAGCGCTCCCGGCGGTCCGATGTTTCGTCATCGCGCTCACGACCACGTTGGTCGCGGCTTTCACGCTCGCGGCGGTCCCGGTGGCCGTCGTTGAAGCGGCCACGTGGCCGCTCATCCAGCTCGAAGGGTTCGACCTCGATCTTCTTCTTGATCAGCTTTTCAATGTCGCTCACGTGGCGCGCGTCGGCATTGGTGACCAGCGTCACGGCCAGACCCGAAGCGCCCGCACGGCCCGTGCGACCAATGCGGTGTACATAGTCTTCGGCGTTGAAAGGCACGTCGTAGTTGAAGACAGCAGGCACATCCTTGATGTCCAGTCCGCGCGCAGCCACGTCGGTGCACACCAGCAGATCGACCTCACCTTGCTTGAAGGCTTCAAGCGCCTTCAGACGCTCGTCCTGGCTCTTGTCGCCATGCAGTGCTGCGGCACGCAGGCCGTCCCGCTCCAGAGTGCGTGTCAGGCGCGAGCAGCCCAGCTTGCTGTTGACGAATACAAAGGCCTGGCGAACCTGGCGATCACGCAGCGTCTTGATGATCACGCGGCGCTTGTCATCATCGGAAGCGCTGAAAAAGCGCTGCTCAACGGTGGAAGCCGTTTCGTTGGGGCGCGCGACTTCGATGGTGATCGGGTCTTGCAGGTAGCTGCCGGCCAGGCGCTTGATCTCGGGCGAGAACGTGGCCGAGAAGAGCAAGGTGGTGCGCTTCTTGGGCAGGTACGAAAGGATGCGCTGCAGATCGGGCAGAAAGCCGATGTCGAGCATGCGGTCAGCCTCGTCCAGCACCACATATTCCACCTGGTTGAGGACGGCGTTCTTGGCCTCGATATGGTCGAGCAGGCGGCCCGGTGTAGCGACCAGCACCTCTACACCCTTCTTCAGCTCGATGGTCTGGGGCTTCATGTCCATGCCACCGAACACCACCGTGCTGCGCAGCTTGGTGTATTTGGCAAATTGGGCAATCTGCTGGGCCACCTGATCGGCCAGCTCGCGTGTGGGCAACAGCACCAGCGCGCGCACCGGGTGGCGGGCAGGCGAAGCCGAGCTGTTTTCGTGCGCCATCAAGCGCTGCAGCAACGGCAGTGAAAAGGCAGCCGTCTTACCGGTACCAGTCTGCGCCGCGCCCATGACATCCTTGCCGGTCAGCACCACAGGAATGGCCTGTGCCTGGATCGGCGTCATGGATGCATAGCCCATCTCGGCGATGGCCTTGGCCAAGGGCTCGGCCAGATGAAGGTTGGAGAAAGAATTTGTCATGTAAGCCCCCTATTGTCGCACCGTGGGCAGATTGCTGCTGCGCTTAACCCCGTACACGGTTACGGAATGGGGATGTAGCTGTCATGTATTGCTGCCTTGGCACGCATACCCTTGCTTAACTGCTATTGTTTTTAAAAAATGGGAGCTCAACCACAGCAGGCCGCACAAAAAAACAGCCGGCAAAGCCGGCTGCTGGACACGTGTTCCCGACAGAACTACAGGCTGCCCGCCTGGAAGGTGTCGCACGACTGCACGCTGCCCGTCTTGTAGCCCTGAGTGAACCAGCGCACCCGCTGCGCACTGGAGCCGTGGGTGAAGCTGTCTGGCCGCACCGTGCCCGAGGCTTCTCGCTGCAGCTTGTCGTCGCCAATCTGCTGCGCGGCATTCACGGCCGATTCGATATCGCCCTGCTCCAGCCAGTTCTTGGCCTGCTGCGAATGGTTGGCCCATACACCTGCATAGCAGTCTGCCTGCAGCTCCAGACGCACGGACAGCGCATTCTGGTCGCGTTCGCTGATGCGGCCCCGCATGCTGTCTACCTTGTCCGATATGCCCAGCAGGTTCTGCACGTGGTGGCCCACTTCGTGCGCCACGACATAGGCGCGGGCAAATTCGCCAGGCGCGCCCAGTTGGCGGCTCATGGTGTTGAAAAAGTCCATATCCAGATAGACCTTGTGGTCACCCGGGCAGTAGAACGGCCCCATGGCGGACTGGCCCGTGCCACAGGCGGTTCGTGTCACGCCGGTGAACAGCACCAGCCTTGGCGCCTGGTAACGGGCGCCGGCCTTGCTGAAGATATCGGTCCAGACGTCTTCGGTCGACGCCAGCACGGTCGAGACGAATTTGGCCCCCTGATCGTTCGACGGCGGCGCCTTGGCGGGTCCTTGCTCCACCGGTGCGGGCGAACCACTGCCCGACAGCACTCCAATCGTGGTCAGCGGATTGATGCCGAACACGCCCCAGCCAATCAACGCCAGCACCACGGTGCCGATGCCAATGCTGCGGCCGCCGATGCCAAAACCACCACCACCTCCGCCGCCACCCTGCCCACGGCGGTCTTCCACATTCTCAGATTCGCGATTGCCTTCCCATCTCATCGTCACTCTCCTTGCCGCGCCAAGGCGCCGCATCAGTTATCTATCATTTATCTATTACCTGTCACTGGTCGCTACAGTAGCGCATTTGTTGCCGCCATGCTCGCAAAGCAACGCTTTGGGCGGCCAACCGCGGGACAGTCGCCCCTGCAATTGAACAAAATTTGCAAATCTTGCAAAAAGTTAGGCATTAACAAAGATCGATAAAAAAAGCCATCCAAGACGCTGGATGGCTTTTCTGCATGCTCAACACTGTCAGGCCTTGGGCAAGGTCACCCCGTGCTGGCCCTGGTACTTGCCGGCACGGTCCTTGTAGCTCACGTCACAAGGCTCGTTGCCCTGGAAGAACAGCACCTGCGCGCAACCCTCACCTGCATAGATCTTGGCAGGCAACGGCGTGGTGTTGGAGAACTCCAGGGTCACATAGCCTTCCCACTCGGGCTCGAACGGCGTGACGTTGACGATGATGCCGCAGCGCGCATAGGTGCTCTTGCCCAGGCAGACGGTCAGCACATCGCGCGGAATGCGAAAGTACTCCACCGTGCGCGCCAGTGCAAAGCTGTTGGGCGGGATGATGCAGTAATCGCCTTCAAAATCGACGAAGCTCTTTTCGTCGAAATTCTTGGGGTCGACCACGGTGCTGTGGATGTTGGTGAAGACCTTGAACTCGCGCGCGCAGCGGATGTCGTAGCCGTAGCTCGATGTGCCGTAGCTGATGATCTTCTTGCCATCGACCTGGCGCACCTGGCCGGGCTCAAACGGCTCGATCATGCCGTGCTGTTCTGCCATGCGGCGGATCCACTTATCGCTCTGAATGCTCATGTCTAAAACTCCTGGGCGGAGATTGTAGCGAATGCAGGAGCAAGACCCGAATCACAGGTTTAGTATCTTTTTGATAGCTGGTAGCGCTCATCTGTTGTGCGCCACCGGCCAAAATCACTCAAACCTGTTCGGCAATGTGCGTCTGCTCGATCAAGCGGTCGTCACCGAGGATGACCATGCCAAACAGCAACTCATCGAGGTTGCGCGCCTGCTCGGCCTTGCGGGCCAGCAGCGGTGTCGCACGCGGATTGATGACCACAAAGTCTGCCTCGCAGCCGGGCTGCAGGTTGCCGATGACGCCCTGCAGGCCCAGCGCCTTGGCAGCGCCCGCGGTGTGCTGCCACCACAGGTGCTGCGGCGACAGGCTCTGCCCTTCCTTGGCGTGGCTTTCACGCCCCACCACATAGGCCGCCTGCATGGTACGGAACGGTGAAAAGCTCATGCCGCCCCCCACATCGCTGGCCAGGCCGTACAGCATCTGCGCCTCGTCGGCCTTGAGGTAATCGAAGTAGCCGCTGGCCAGAAACAGGTTGCTGGTGGGGCTCACGGCTGCCGCTGATCTGGTGGCGTGCATCAACTGGCGGTCGGTGTCATCGAGCCAGATGCTGTGCGCATACACGGCGCGCTCGCGCATCAGGCCAAAGTCGTCGTAGACCGCCAGATAGCTGCGCGCGGCCGGAAACAGCTCCTTCACCCAGGCCACTTCGTCGAGGTTTTCTGCCACATGCGACTGAATCCACACATCGCTGTACTTGGTAGCCAACTCGCCCGCACCACGCAACTGGGCAGGCGTGCTCGTCGGGGCAAAGCGCGGGGTGATCGCATAACCCAGGCGATCTGTGCCGTGCCAACGCTGAATCAGCGTTTCCGTATCGACCAGGCTTTGCTCGGTATTGTCGCGCACGCCGTCCGGGCTGTTGCGGTCCTGCAGCACCTTGCCGGCAATCATGCGCATGCGGCGCTGCTGCGCGGCCGTCATGATCGCATCCACCGACGTGGGGTGCGATGTGGCAAAGGCGAGCGCCGTGGTCACGCCGTTGCGCAGCAATTCGTCCATGAAGAAATCAGCCACCCCGTCGGCATAGGCGCGGTCGTGGAAGCGCGATTCATGCGGAAAGGTGTAGTTCTCCAGCCAAGGCAGCAGACCGGGCGCCGGCGCACCGATCACATCGGTCTGCGGATAGTGGATGTGCAGATCGACAAAGCCCGGCGCAATCAGGCGGCCCGGCAGGTGGCGCACCACCACTTCGCCACCCGCCTGCCCCAGCAGTTGGGGCGACAGTGCCTGCCAGCTGCCCGCTGCCACCACGCGCTCACGGCCATCGGCGCCGGGCGCCGTGGCCAGCAGTCCATCTTCGTCATATATGGCGCGGCCATCATCGGCAAAGCGCAGCAGGGAGGATCGGTAGATATGCATGCAGCAAGCTTAAACGCAGCCAGCGCCACCGATATATGGATTGACCTATATCACCTATCGGTGCCTGGCGAGCCTGAAGGTGCCGAACCCACGTAAACGCGGCAATCGCAAACCATTAAAAATCAAGGGAAAACCCTGAATATTGAATCCCAATGAGCGCAATTGGGCGGTCTATAGTGTTTCTTTTACCGGTTGGTGAAATCAGTTTTCACCCATATCAACCATGAACCGACGCGCCCTCTGCGAAGGACGCGCGAAAAGGAGGAGGCACAGCCCATGCCGCATTTTGTTGACACCTCTCCCGCAGGCAGCTGCATTTTCTGCAAGCTCGTCAACGGCGAGATTCCTTCGGCCAAGGTGTACGAGGACGAGTTGACCCTCGCCTTCATGGACCTGGGCCAGGTCAACCCCGGCCATGTGCTGGTCGCCACCAAGCGCCACGCTGCCAACATCTTCGAGATCACCGATGCCGAATCAGCGGCCGTGATGCAGACCGCCCGCAAGGTGGCGCTGGCAGCCAAGCTGGCTTTCGAGCCTGCGGGCCTCACCTTGCTGCAGGCCAATGGTGCCGAAGGTGGCCAGACCGTGGCGCACTTCCACCTGCATGTGGTGCCGCGCCATGCAGGCGACGGCCTCACCTTCACCTGGCCGCGCAAGGAGCCGGGCAGCGCAATGCTGGAAGGCTATGCGCTGCAGCTGCGCAACGCCATGCATGTGCAAGCCACATCGGTCGCCTGATCAGAAGCTGTAGCGCAGGCCCAGCGTGACCTCGCTGGAAGTCAGCTTGGCCCGCATCTGCTCGTCCTGCTTGCCGCGAACATTGGTGAAGTTGTTCGCCCCGCTCCTGGTCTTGCCCATGGCAACATAGCGCCAGCCCAGGTCGATGCTGACCTTCTGCACCGGCGAGTAGCTCAGGCCCAGGCCCAGCGAATATGCCAGCTTGTTCTGCGAATCACTGAAATACTGACGGTTCACATTGCCCTGCCAGCCGCTGGACTCCAGGTGGGAGAGCCCCAGGCCGCCCATGCCGTACAGCGAGAACTGCGCATTCAAGGGGAAATCCTTGTACGCATTGAGCATCAGACGCTGCGAGCGGATCTTGTGGTGGTTGAAGCTGGTCGGGAAGTTGGTGGAACCACTGGTGAACTCGTTGTTCTTCGGCAGCGTGTATTCCGCTTCCACGCGCCAGTTCGAAGGCAGTTGGTAGCCCAAAGCCAGTGAGCCGCCAGCCGCAGTGCGGGAATCGTCGCCCGGAACGAATTGTCCCAGGCCAGGGCGGGCGCTGGAATCCATGTCATGCGCCTTGTAGCTGGCGGAATTGATGCGCAGCGCGCCATAGTAGCTGCCGCTACCAGTGCTCGGATTGCCCTGGGCCAGAGCGCTGCCGCTCGCAGCCAGAAAAAGGACGGGAAGGATGCGTTGGAGGTTCTTCATCGGTAGGTAGGGATGGTTGCGATGGCTTACTTCAGCAGGTCTGCGACCTTGGACAGGGCAGTCTGGGCACACTGGTCGTCCAGATGACCACCCGGCGCACCGGCAACGCCCACAGCGCCGATCACTTCGTTGTCCACCTTCACGGGCACACCGCCGCCCAGCAGCAAAAAGCCGGGAATATCCTTCAGATTTGCTGCAGCGGGGTTCTTCTGCGCGTTCTCCATGATGGCGAGCGACGGCGCCTTGGCCGAGACCGAGGTGAATGCCTTGGCACGGCTTGCCTCCACCGTGTGCGGGCCGGCATTGTCGGCGCGTTGCACGGCGCGCACGCCGCCTGCGCGGTCCACCACGGTGGCAGTCACGGCATAGCCACTGGCAGTACAGGCAGCCACGGTTTGCGCAGCAATCTGGCTCGCCAGCTCCAGCGACATGTTCTTCTCGGTGCGCACGCCTTGGGCGCTGGCGGCGGTAGCGGCCAGGGACAGGGCGGCAAGGATCAAGGTGCGTTGCATGCGGTTCTCCGAAAGGGATGGAATGCATGCCACTGTAGAAAAACACCAGCCCCGCGCCAATGCGGCCGGCTACGCGCGCACCTCCGTAAAACTACGCAGTGTCTTCGTCCACCAGCGCGGCGTAGCCGCGAATGAGCTGCGCGAGCGAATCCGCCCCCAGTTTGGCAAACAGGTTGGCGCGGTGCGTCTCCACGGTGCGTGGCGAAAGCGTCAGCGCCCGGCCTATCTCCTTGTTGGTGAGACCTGCCACAATCAGCCCCAGCACCTCGCGCTCGCGGCCCGAGAGCTGTGCATAGCGCTCGCGGGCCTGTCGGTCGGCCTGCAGGCGCTCGCGCGAGCGCACATGCTGGCGCACCGCCGCCTGCAATGCCTCGATGAGAAGCTCGTCATCCACCGGCTTTTCCAGAAACTCCGCAGCTCCCGCCTTGAAAGCGCGGCGGCACATCTCCACCGTGCCATGGCCGGTCAGCATGATCACCGGCTGGTCCACGCCCTGCGCCACCAGCATGTCCAACACTGCCAGCCCGCTGGTGCCGGGCATGCGCACATCCAGCACAATGGCGCCAACATCGCCGCGCTCAAACTGCGACAGAAACACCTGCGGATCGCTCCATGGCTGCACACGCAGGCCCACCGTACCGATGAGCAGCGCGAGGCTGTCACGCACAGCGGCATCGTCGTCCACGAGATGGATGAGGGGCGAGAGTGCAGAGGTCATGGCATCTGTAAAGGAAATCGTTCAGGCCAGCGAGGCCGGAACGGCCAGCGGCAACAGCAGGTGGAATTCAGCGCCCGGCCGGTTGCCGGGCCCTTCCGGCGATGGCGCCAGTGTCAACTCGCCCGCCATTGCCTGGGCCAGGCTTTCACACAGCGACAGGCCCAGCCCAAGCCCGCCTGCGCGCGTCGTATAGAACGGCGTGAAAAGCCGTGTACGTGCCTCGGCGGGCACACCAGGCCCCGAATCGCACACGCCAAGCAGCGCCTGCGCACCCTGCACACGCAAGCGAATATGCAGGCGACGCTGGCTGGCCTCCACCTGCTCCATCGCCTGCAGCGCGTTCATCACCAGGTTGTGGAGGATTTGCTGCAGCGCCACCGGCTCGGCCAGCACGGCAGGCAGATCGGCAGGCGCATCCACCTGCACGGCAATGCTGCGGCGGCGCAGCTCGGGCTCCAGCAAGTGCAGCGCTTCGTGCACGGCAGCGGCCAGTGCCAGCGGCTGGGCCTGGCCCGAGAGATCGGGCCGCTCCACCACGCGGCGCAACCGCCCCACGACGGCACTCGCGCGCCGCGCTTGCTCCACGGCCTGCCCCATCGCATGGCGCGCGGTGTCCAGATCGGGCTCTTCGTCCTTCAGCAAACGTTGCGCAGCCTGGGTATTGGCAAGCAAGGCGGTCAGGGGCTGGTTCAACTCATGGGCCATGCCGGCGGCAAGTTCTCCCAGCTGGTTGAGCCGCGCCACCTGCCCCACACGCAGCAGCTCTTCGGCCCGGCGCACCGCTGCCCGCTGGCGCAGAAGTGCTCGCAGCGCAGCAAGCACTGCTGCGCTCACCACCGCCCAGGTGAGCATGCGGCCCCAGGGCAGTTCGCCCCAACCCACTTCACGCGCAAGCACCACATCGAAAGGCTGGCTCTGCGAGGCAAGGGTTTTGCGAAAGGCATAGCGCCAGCCATCCGATGGTGGCCGCCCGGCCTGCACCACCATGGCTTGCCCCTGGTATTCCAGCCGCACGCGCACCGCGCTGGTTGCAGCATCCATGGGCCACTCCTCCCAGGGAATCGCTGCGCGCAAATCCAGCAGCAGCGCAAAATCGACCTCCTGGCCTGCAAGTGCCAGCCAGGCCTTGCCCGCGGGCAGATCAGCAAGGGCCAGCTCCGCATGGCCGCTCTGGCCCGAACGGGTGACCGCCTCCTGCGCCCCAGCGCGCAACGCGTCGGGCCAGTTGGCGGGCCAGGTGCTGTCCGGCAGGCGGCGAAACACCTGGGTGATCTGCGGATAGGCAGCGGGCAGGCGCGGCAGCGGCAAGGCCACGTTACCCGGACGGTCGACCGGTGGCTGCAGCAGCGGCAGCATGGCCATCACCGCATCGTGCTGTACCGCGCGCTGGCTGAGCAGGCGGTGCACGATGCGCGCGTCCGTCACAAACGCGTCTTCCAGCACCTGCAGGCGCGCGTAGCCCAGCCAGGCAGCGCCTGCAACGGCCACCACCACCCAGGCGGAGAGCCAGACCAGCGGACGGTTCCAGTTGGAAAAAGTCATGGTCGGCATTCTGTCATGGCATATGTACGCCTGGCGCAGCGCTCCGCCATGGCGCAGATGCGGGCAGTCACCTGCCGCAATACGAAAAAGAGACGCCGCAGCGTCTCCTTTCTATGGTTTTGATAGCTGCCAGCGCGCATCCATACTGCGCAAACGCCCTTTTTATCCAGCCTATGCGCCGCGCGCTGCCTGCACAAAGCATTGCTGCAGCTGCGACATCCATGCGTCCTTGCGCTCCTGTGGCACAAAGCTCGCCTCAAAGCTGTTGGCAGCCAGCTGGTAGGCTTCGCGCGCGCCCATGCCGGTGGCGGCAAACAGCTGCACAAAGTTGTCGTTCACATAGCCACCAAAATAGGCTGGATCGTCCGAGTTGACGGTCGCTACCAGCCCTTGCGCCAGCAGTTGGGGCATGTTGTGGTCGGCCAGATCAGGGAAGACCTGCAACTTCTGGTTGGACAGCGGGCAGACGGTGAGCGGAATGCGCTCCTCTTTCAAACGCTGGACCAGGGCTGCGTCATGCACGGCCTGCACGCCGTGGTCAACACGTTCGGCGTGCAGCAGATCCAGCGCACCCCAGATATAGGCTGGAGGCCCCTCTTCACCCGCATGGGCCACGCGGCGCAGGCCCAGGTCCTTGCAGTGGGCGAACACGCTGGCAAACTTCTCCGGCGGATTGCCGACTTCGCTGCTGTCCAGGCCCACGCCGCTGAAGTAGTCGCGGTAGGGCAAGGCCTGCTCCAGCGTGAGCCAGGCGTCGTCCTCGCTCAGATGGCGCAGGAAATTCAGGATCAGTTGCGAGGTGATGCCCCAGCGCTTTTCAGCCACCTGGCAGGCGCGGTGCAAGCCCAGGATGACGTGCTTGATGTGCACGCCGCGTGCCGTGTGCGTCTGCGGATCGAAAAATATCTCCGTATGCACAACGTTGTCAGCCACGGCCTTTTCCAGGTAGGCCATGCCCATGTCATAGAAATCCTGCTCGGTCAGCAGCACGCTGGCGCCTGCATAGTAGATGTCGAGAAAGCTCTGCAGATTGGTGAAGGCGTAGGCCGCGCGCAAGGCTTCCACATCCTGGTAGGCCAGCGCCACACCGTTACGCTGGGCCAGCGCAAAGATCAACTCGGGCTCCAGCGAGCCTTCGATATGCATGTGCAGCTCGGCTTTGGGCATGGCGCGCAGCAGGGCAGGCAGGCGGTCTGCAGGCAGATCATGGGGAAAATCGGTGGGCAAGGAGGGCATGGGTACTTTCTGTTTGTTTTCTGGTTTTTATCGATTTCAGCCGCTGGCGGAGGTGCTGCAAGCGCCAGCAGTTCAATTTTCATAGCAGTTTGCCAGTATCGCAAAGTCCGATGAATGAACCACTGTAACGAAAAAAGGGCCGCATGTGCGGCCCTGGGCATGTGCCAAAAGCGGTTTACTGCGCGCCTGGCACCTTGCCGTCCACGCCCTTGACGTAGAAATTGATACCGCGCAGGAAGTCGTCATCCGCCGACTTGCCCTCTTCCACCACGGCCTTGCCGGATTGGTCCAGGATCGGGCCCTTCCAGATGGTGAAGGTGCCGTCCTTCAGGCCCTTTTTCACTTCCTCGATCCTGGCCTTGGCGTTGTCGGGAACATCAGGCGCCAGTGACACGATGTCGATGGCGTTTTCCTTCACACCCCACCAGGTGTGCTGGCTGGTCCACTTGTTGGCCAACACGTCGTTCACCACCTTGCTGTAGTACGGTGTCCAGTTGATGATGGCCGAGCCCAGATGCGCCTTGGGGCCGTAGGCCGTCATGTCCGAATCCCAGCCAAAGGCGCGCTTGCCTTTTTCCTCGGCCGTCTTGAGCACGGCAGGCGAATCGGTGTTCTGGAACAGGATGTCGGCGCCGCCGTTGATCAGGCCCGTGGCTGCTTCGGTTTCCTTCGGCGGCGCAAACCATTCGTTCACCCAGACCACCTTGGTGGTGATCTTCGGATTCATCGACTGTGCGCCCAGGGTGAAGCTGTTGATGTTGCGCAGCACCTCGGGGATTGGCACCGAGCCAACAACACCCAGCACATTGGACTTGGTCATCGCTCCGGCAATGACGCCCGCCAGATAGGCGCCTTCGTAAGTACGGCTGTCGTAGGTCGCCACATTGGTGCCCTGTTTGTAGCCCGTGGCATGCTCGAATTTCACATCCGGGAAATCGGGCGCGATGCGCTGGATCGGCTCCATGTAGCCGAAGCTGGTGGCAAACACCAGTTTGTTGCCGTTGGCCGCCATGTCGCGGAACACGCGCTCGGCATCGGCACCTTCAGGAATGCTCTCGACGAACGAGGTCTGGATCTTGTCGCCAAATTCCTTCTCGATGGCCTTGCGCGCCTGGTCGTGCGCAAACGAATAGCCGCCGTCGCCCACAGGGCCCACGTAGCCAAAGGCAATCTTGAGCGGCTCTGCAGCCGGTGCAGGCGCAGCAGCTGCCGGTGCGGGGGCCGGCGCAGGCGCTGGCTCGTCTTTCTTGCCGCAGCCCACCAGGGCCGCACTGGCCAGGGCCGAAAGGGCTGCTACCTTGAGCAGCGAACGCTTGTGCATGGAATGCATGGAAAAGTCCTCGGTTGCGTGGTTGTTATCGGGGAGATCAATCAAACTGTGTTCAATATAGGCACAAAGCATGGGATTTGCCGAGCTCTGCCGCCAAAAAACGACAGGTCATGGTCTGCATGGATGCAGCGCCCTACTCCGTACCCTCTAGCAAAAAGGGCGCCAATGCGCCCTTTGCCGTCTCTAGTTGGTACCGGGTACCTTGCCCTCAATACCGTTCACATAGAAATTGATGCCGCGCAGGAAGGCGTCGTCAGCCACCTTGCCAGCTTCGAGCACCTGCTTGCCGGTGTTGTCCTGCACAGGGCCCGTCCAGACGGCAAAGCTGCCGTCCTTCATGCCGGCCTTGGCCTTTTCGACCTTGTCCTTGATCTCTTGCGGCACATCGTCTGCGATCTTCTTGAGGTCCATCGCGCCTTCCTTCACGCCCCACCAGAAGTTGCCGGTCTGCCATTTGCCAGCCAGGGTGTCTTCTACCACCTTGGTGTAGTAAGGCGTCCAGTCGATAACGGCTGAGCCCAGGTGCGCCTTGGGCGCAAAGGCGCTCATGTCGCCATCCTTGCCAAAGGCGCGCACGCCGCGCTCTTCGGCAGTCTTGAGCACCGCTGGCGAATTGGTGTTCTGGTACAGCACATCCACACCACCGTTGATCAGGCTGGTGGCGGCTTCGGATTCCTTGGGTGGCGCAAACCATTCGTTCACCCACACCACCTTGGCCTTGATCGCAGGATCAATGCTCTGCGCGCCCAGCACGAAGCTGTTGATGTTGCGCACCACTTCGGGGATCGGCACCGATGCCACCACGCCCACCGTCTTGGTCTTGGTCATGGCACCCGCCACGACGCCAGCCAGGTAGGCGCCTTCAAAGGTCTTGGTGTCATAAACGGCCACGTTGTCACCGGTCTTGTAGCCGGTGGCGTGCTCGAACTTCACATCCTTGAGGTCGGCTGCAGCCTTCTGCACGAATTCCTGGTAACCAAAGCTGGTGGCGAAGACCAGCTTGTTGCCCTGGCCTGCCATGTCGCGCATCACACGCTCGGCATCGGCAGATTCAGGCACGCTCTCGACCATCGAGGTCTCGATCTTGTCGCCAAACTTTTCCTGGATCGCCTTGCGGCCCAGTTCGTGCTGGTACGTCCAGCCACCATCGCCAATGGGGCTGACGTAGACGAAACCGATCTTCAACTTGTCAGCAGCCGGAGCGGCTGCAGCAGGTGCTGGCGCAGCCGCCGGGGCCGCAGCTTCTTCTTTCTTGCCGCAGGCCACGAGAGCCGCCATGGAAATTGCCGACAGGCCGATCAACTGGATCAAGGTGCGTTTGCTGGAATGGCTCATGGGTGAACGCTTTCGAATCTGAAATGGTGGAACGGAATGGGTTACTGCCTATACTTTTTATGAACCCGGGTAGAACGGTTTGCCCAGCGATGCCGGCATGTTGACGCGAATCCAGGTTGGATTACGCGACATGATTGCCAGCACCACAATGGTGGCCACATACGGCAGCATGGACAGCAACTGGCTGGCCACCTGCACACCCGTGGCCTGCAGGTGGAACTGCAGCATCGTCACGCCGCCGAACAGGTACGCCCCCAGCAGCACGCGCGCCGGGCGCCAGGTGGCAAAGGTTGTGAGTGCCAGCGCAATCCAGCCGCGCCCCGACACCATGTTTTCCACCCACAGCGGCGTATACACCACCGAGATGAATGCACCAGCCAGCCCGCACAACGCGCCGCCAAACACCACGGCCATCAGGCGGATGCGGCGCACGGGGTAGCCCAGTGCATGGGCAGAGGCAGGCGATTCGCCCACCGAGCGCAGCACGAGGCCTGCCCGGGTGCGGTAGAGGAAATAGACCATGACCGCGGCCAGCACCATGGTGCCGTAGACCAGTGGATGCAGGGTGAAAAGCGCCTTGCCAACGACAGGCAGGTCTTCCAGCACCGGAATGCCATATTTGGGCGATGCCGGCATCTTGGCCTGCACATAGTTGATGCCGACAAATGCCGAGAAGCCCACGCCGAACAGGCTCAGCGCCAGGCCGGTCGCGTACTGGTTGGTATTGAGCCAGATCACCAGCCAGCCAAACACCAGTGCCAATGCTGCACCCGCGGCCATGCCCGCCACAAAGCCCAGCCAGGTGCTACCCGAGTGCACCACGGTGGCAAAGCCCGCAATGGCGGCGCACAGCATCATCCCCTCGGCGCCCAGGTTGACGATACCGGCCTTTTCATTGATCAGGAGGCCCAGCGCCGCCAGCGCCAGAATGGTGCCCGCCGTCAGCGTGGAGCCCAATAACAGTGCGTAAGCGTCCATCACAGGCCTCCCTTCACAGCGGCAGCGGGCCGCACCCAGCACACCCGGTAGGCGATCAGGGTGTCGCAGGCCAGCAAGGTGAACAGCAGCATGCCCTGGAACACGCCGGTCAGCGACTTGGGCAAGCCCAGGCGCGACTGCGCGAGCTCGCCACCGATATAGAACATGCTCATCAAAATGGCGGAGAACACCATGCCCACTGGGTGCAGGCGCCCCACAAAGGCCACGATGATGGCCGCAAAGCCGTAGCCCATGGGCACATAGGGCGTGAGCTGGCCTACGGGGCCCGCCACTTCCAGCGCCCCTGCCAGGCCTGCACAGCCGCCCGAGATCAGCAATGCCGTCCACAGCGCGCGGCGCGAGCTGAAACCCGCATAGCGGGCCGCGGCCGGTGCAAGACCGCCCACCTGCTGCGCAAACCCCACTTTGGTGCGAAACAGAAACACCCACAACAGGGCCGCCGCCACCAGGGCAATGATGACGCCGATGTTCATGCGCATGCCCTGCACCAGCTTCGGTATCTGGGTGACGCGCTCGAACATCTTGGTCTGCGGAAAGTTGTAGCCCATCGGGTCTTTCCACGGGCCATACACCAGATATCCGAGGAACAAGGTGGCCACATAGACCAGCATCAGGCTCACCAGAATCTCATTGGCATTGAACTTGTCGCGCAGCAGCGCCACAACGCCAGCCCAGGCCATGCCGCCTGCCACACCGGCGAGCAGTACGACGGGCACGATCCAGCCTCCTGTGCCCTTGCCTGCCATCAGCGCCACACCGCCAGCGGCAATGGCCCCCATGACGAACTGCCCCTCGGCACCAATGTTCCAGACGTTGGAGCGAAAGCACACGGCCAGGCCCAGCGCAATCAAGAGCAGCGGGGTGGCCTTGACGGTGAGTTCTGCCAGCGCATTGGCCGATTTGACCGGTTCCCAGAAGAAGGCCTGCAGGCCGCGAACCGGGTCCTTGCCCAGCAGCGCAAACAGTGCAATGCCCAGAAGCACGGTGATGACCAGTGCCAGCAATGGAGACGCCAGGGTCCAGATGCGTGATGGCTGCGGGCGGGCTTCAAGCTTGAGCATGGGCCACCTCCGCGTTGCTTGTGGGCCACAGGCCGCTCATCCATTCGCCAATCTGCGCCACGGTGGCATCGGCACGCGCCACCGAAGGCGACAGGCGTCCATGGGCAATCACATGCAGGCGATCACTGATTTCAAACAATTCGTCCAACTCCTCACTGACCACCAGCACCGCGCAGCCCGCATCGCGCAGCGCGAGTATCGCCCCGCGAATCTGCGCTGCGGCGCCCACATCCACGCCCCAGGTCGGCTGCGATACGATCAGCAGGCTGGGCTTGGCGTCGATCTCCCGGCCCACAATGAATTTCTGCAGATTGCCCCCCGACAGCGACTGCGCCGCCGCGTGCGGGCCGCCCGCCTTGACGCCAAAGCGATCGATGATGTTGCGCGCCATGGTATCGAGCAGCCCCATGCGCAGCCAGCCACCAGGGCCGACCATCTCCTTGCGGGTCAGAATCAGATTGTGGGCCAGGCCCATGCTGGGAACGGCCCCTCGGCCCAGACGTTCTTCCGGTACAAAATGCAGCCCCAATGTGCGGCGACGGCCCGGTGTCAGGCGACCTGCGGGCGTGCTGCCGATCATCACCATCGCAGGCGCAGCGCGCATGTCCTCCCCCGACAGCGCGTAGAGCAGCTCCTTCTGGCCGTTGCCGGATACTCCAGCGATGCCAACCACCTCGCCAGCGCGCACCTGCAGCGATATGCCGTCGATATCGACGCCGAACTGGTCTTGCCGAGGCAGTCGCAGTTGCTGCACCTGCAATACGGCAGCACCGACCTGGCTGGGGCGCAGCTCCAGTTGCGGCGGCTCTGCGCCAATCATCATGCGCGAAAGCGAGGCATTGCTCTCAACAGCCGGGTTGCATTCGCCCGTGACCTGCCCGGCGCGCAACACCGTGCAGGCGGTGCACAGCGCGCGAATCTCGTGCAGCTTGTGGCTGATATACAGAATGCTGCAGCCCTCTGCAGCCAGCTTGCGCAGCACCACGAACAGCTTTTCCACCGCCTGCGGCGTCAGCACCGAAGTGGGCTCGTCCAGGATCAGCACGCGCGGCTTGGTCAGCAGGCCGCGAATGATCTCGACCCGTTGCATTTCGCCGACGCTCAAGGTATGGACCGGGCGCAGCGGATCCACTTCCAGCCCGTACTCGCCGGCAACGGCAGTGATGCGTGCAGTCACCTCGGCCAGCGAAAGCCGCTTGTCCTGACCCAGCCAGACATTTTCCGCAACCGTCAGGGTATCGAACAGGCTGAAATGCTGGAACACCATGCTGATGCCAAGATGGCGGGCTTCCTGCGGGTTGCGCACCTGCACCGGTTTGCCATCGACCAGGATCTGGCCCTCGTCCGGCTTCACCGATCCATAGATGATCTTCATCAACGTGGACTTGCCTGCGCCGTTTTCGCCGAGTATGGCGTGTATCTCGCCCGCGCGTACCGTCAGTGATACCTGGTTATTGGCAACTACCGCGGGGTAGCGCTTGGTGATGCCGATCAGCTGTAACCGGGGCACTGCAGTGCCTGCGGTCGTCGGAGTCGGAGTCTGTGCATTCATGGGCCGCAATTGTCTCTCAGAATGTTACGGGGAGCGGGAGAAAATCCGGAGAAGCGCTCACTTACATCGATTTTCTACATGGTGCCAGCAGTACTACGCAAGGATTGCGCCACTTTCTTGAGGCAATCACGGAGCCAGGCTGCGGCGTCCGATGCATGCGAGCGCGCATGCCACAGCAGGTAGTAATCGAGTGGAGGCAGTTGTGCGGGACACTCCAGAATCTCGACAGGCAACTGGCCTCTGAACCGCTCGCAGAACTGGCGGCCGGTCGTCAGCACCAGCAAAGTGGATGCACACATGGCCGGAATGGCACTGAAATGGGCACAGCGCGCCGTGATGCGACGCTGCAGCCCCATGGCATCCAGATGTGCGTCGATGATGCCGCGCGCGCCAGGGTGGGTGGCCGTGGGGGCGATGTGCTCGGCTTCCAGCCAGCTGGCCACATCCCAGCCTCGTCGCACTGCCGGGTGCTTGCTGCTGACAAGGCACACCACCTCGTCGCGCATCAGATTGGCCATGTGCAGGTCATCGGTGGGTTGTAACCAGTTGCCGACCACCACATCGATGTCACCGTTGGCCAGTTGCGCGTGGTAATGGGTTTCGGGCGAAAGTGGATAGATCTCGACCGTACACAGCGGCGCTTCGGCCTTGATATGTGCGACCAGTGTGGGCAGGTAGAGCGGATCGAAGTAATCGCTTGCTGCAATCCGGAAGGTGCGAGTGGCCGTGCGCGGGTCAAAGCTGCGCACATCGCTGAACAGGCCTTCTGCCGCCCGCAGGATGGCCGCTGCCGGCTCCACCATGCGTTGGCCTGCCTCGGTCGGCATCATGCCGGCACCCGAGCGCACCAGCAGAGGATCGCCCGCCAACTCGCGCAGGCGCTTCAGGGCCGCCGACACCGCAGGTTGGTACATGCCCAGGCGCAGCGCCGCACGCGAGACGCTGCGCTCGGTCAGCACCGTGTGCAGCACCCGGATGAGGTGCAGGTCTATCTTGTCAAACAGGGTTTGGTCTCGCATGCCGGCGGGCACGCAGCGCATGCCAGAAAAACTCGTATCCGACGAGCTTAGCAGCAGTGGCCCTCGCGGCAATCCCGGTCTTACCCGTGGCGCAACGACGCACCACCTGTTTCCACCCGGTCGGCTTTCCAGTGCACGCTGTTGCCACCTTGCCGCTTGGCCTCGTAGCAGGCCATGTCTGCAGCACGGATCACCTGGTGGGCATCGGCAAAGCCTGCGTCCATGTGCAGCAGCCCGATGCTGACCGTGACCATGAAGTGCTTGCCACGCAGCTCTGGCTGCCAATTCTGCAGCGCTTCGCACAGTTGCCTTGCGAGCGCGTCGGCCTTTTCGCGGCTGCACTGGCGCAACACCAGGGCAAACTTGTCGCCGGCCACACGCGCGGCAAACCCCTGAAATGGCTGGAGCATCTGCAATTGGCGCGCCACCTGTTGCAGCACCAGGTCACCTTGCGCATGGCCAGCCAATGCATTGATGGACGACATGTTGTCGACATTCACATAGAACAGGACCGGCGTACTGGGAGAGGACCCGTCCAGGCCTTCACGCTGCGCCTGCAGCATGGCGGTGAGATGCGAGAACAGCGCATCGTAACTGGGCAATTCGGTCAACTTGTCCTGCTGTGAGGCCGAACGGCTGGCCACCCGGGCCTGGCCCGCGCGCACAAAGCACCATAGATAACCCTCTGCCACACCAGGCACGCGCACCATCTGCACCGTGGCGATCACCGGTGCCCCCGACTGGTGGCGCAAGCTCACCGTCACCTCAGCGCTGCCATCACGAGACAGCAATGGCTGGGCCTGATTCCACAACGCGTCCAGATCCGCCGCATCCATCGCCAGCAATTGCACATCCTTGCCCTCAAGCTCACTGCGGTCGTAGCCCAGGAGATGCGAAAGCGCCTGCGAAACCTGCACCATGCGCTCATTTTTCAGAAGCAACATGGAAAAGCGCGCACTTTCCAGCACGATATCGGCCAGTTGGGACTTCTGCTGCAGGCGGCGCTCCAGCAGGCTTTGCTGCTGCTGCAGGCTGCGCAACTGGCGCCCGATCTGATCGAGCTCATCCCCCGCAATCAGTGCCTCGCCCGGCATGGGCGGCGGGATATCGGCAACCATCGCCCTCAGCTTGCGCGTATGCCACCACAGCCAGGCCAGGCTAAGAGCCACCATGGCGAGTGCCAGAGCCAGGACAGGCAGCCCCGCCCAAGTGTCGAGCATATGCCCCACCAGAGGCAAGCTTGCCTCATGCTGCACCACCCGCACCACCAGCCAGCGCGCGGCCGGAATCTCCGCCACGCTGATCAGTTGCGGTGCGCGCCACCAGGCTTGCGCGCCGTTGGACGCACCATTGCGCTCACGCTCGCTCCACAGCCGCAAAGCCTGGGCCAGCGCAGGCTCATCGACCGCCATGCCCAGAATACGGGATGGATCAGGGTGCGAGATGACCACACCACTGGTGCTCATCACAACCAACTGCGCGTTCTCACGGGCCGGTACGGCCAACGACACAGGCAACAGGCTCTGCGACTGGAGGCGCAGCACACCGGCCATGGCGCCTTGCACACTGCCGTCTCGGGCCCGCAGCGGAATGCCCAGCGCGATGCTGGGCCCACCCAGCGTACTCTTGACCGGATCGGATACCTGGGGTTTGCCGTCGACAATCACCCGCCTCAGCAGGTCGCGCTCTGCCGATTCCACCTCCGCCCGGCTGCCATCGCCCGAGCGAAAATCCAGCCGAAACACCTGCGCGCCACGGGCGAAGACCATGCTGTCGAAGTAACGGGTGGCAGGCAACCCCTGGTCCAGCAGCCATTCAAGGGTGGGACGGGAGTCAAGCGCCCAGGGCGCCGCAGCCTCTGCCACGGTGGCCAGCACCTTCTGGCTCTGCTCGAGCTTGCTGCCGATCAGCTTGGCCAGAAGCTCCGTCTCATCAGCCTGCTGCGCCACGAGCTGCCGGGTGGTGCTTTCCTGGTTGCTGCGCACGACCAGCAGCCCCGCCAATGCCATTGCCAAGAGTACCAGCAGCGGCACCACCACCATCAATTGCAGAGTCCAGCGGCCCGCCACAGCACTGCCGGGCTGCGTGGCGTGCTGCGAAGGCAGCAGGCGTTGGTTGTCAAGCAGGCGTCCCATACGCTCCCTAGGCGGCCTTAACGGCTGGTAGATAAGGGAGACGGATTGCCAAAGGCAAGGACATGGCGCAACTCCTGTTCAGACTGCGCACATGTTCGCTATTTCAGCGCCATCCCGCTATCGGTAGAAGGCCGTAAGGAAAACACCTTGGTCCAAGGGTTTGCAGGAAAGCACCGCAAGAGGCTCGCACAGCCGCTGCGCCAGAAAATCAGGATTTAGCCAGTTGGCGCAGCGACTCCGGCTGGGGCAGCCGCAGGCTTTTGCCCATGCCATCGAGCAACCCCTGGTCACGCAGTTGCCGCAGCACGCGCGACAGGGTTTCTGGCGCGATACCGAGGTGGGCGGCAATCTGGCGCTTGGACTGGGCCAGATGTACGGCCAATCCGCCAATGGCTTCGCTGGCCTGCACGGGCTCGGCATGCTGCAGCAGCCATTGGGCACAGCGCGCCACTGCGTCCTGCGCCACTCGACTCACCGCCAGCGCAGCCTGTTGGCAGTAGCCCTGGGCCATGCTGGTCACCAAGCCTTGCGCATCAGCAGGCCATTGCTGCAGACTGCTGCGCAATTGCTCGACCGGTACCGAGCGCCACTGCACGGGCGTCTGCGCAACCATGTCCACCGCACACGGCTGGCCCGCCAGTGCCGGAGCCGCATCCAGCCAGCAAGGCGCATGCATTACCCCCAGCAGATGGCGCATGCGCCCCTCTTCATGAACGCCAAAGACCACGGTGCCGCTTTCAAGGTACAGCACATCCGCCAACGGCTGATGCCGTCGGCGCACCGTCGCGCCAGCAGGCGCGCTGTGAGTCACAAAGTCATCCAAAGAAAGCAGATCGAGCATGACCCGCACTTTGCATGCCGCTGCCCTCGCGCGTATTGAGCTACATCAATCCACTTGCGTGCTGCTTCTACACCACACCTCGTGTAAGTTCTGACTGACACAGCGCAGGTTGAAACGCATATTTCACTGTGGGGCTACCCACTTTTGAAAACTTCCTCAATTCCCTGTCAAAAAACTGAAACAAAGGACTGCTATGCATAACAAAAAACTGCTCGCGATGGCTGCCATGCTGGCTTGCGCTGCAGCAGCACAAGCCCAGTCGTCGGTCACGGTGACCGGTCTGACCGACATTTATGTGGGCTCGATGAAGGCCCCTGGCGATGCCGGTCGCAACAACGTCGTCAACAGCGGCGGCATGACCACCTCTTGGATCGGCTTCCAGGGCACCGAAGATCTGGGCGGAGGCCTTAAGCTCAATTTCATGCTGAACAGTTTCTTCCGCGGCGACACGGGCTCTCCTGGCCGCTTCAATGGCGACCCATTCTTCTCGCGCGATGCCTTTGTGGCCCTGGATGGCGGCTTTGGCCGCGTATTGCTCGGCCGCACGGTGGCACCCAACTTCGTGCCCACCATCTCCTTCAACCCCTATGGCGACTCGTTCACTTTCTCGCCACTGGTGCTGCACCAGAACATCAGCGGTCCGGCATGGCAGAGCACCAACCCCACCGATACTGGCTGGAGCAACCAGATCGTCTATTCCACCCCTGACTTCAGCGGTCTCAGGGCGAATGTGCACTACCAGTTTGGCGAGCAACCCGGCGATAACGGCAAGAAGAATGTCGGCGTCAACGCTACCTACAGCCAGGGCCCGCTGGGCCTGACGGCGTTTTACGAAGACGTCAGCATCACCAGCCCCATTGCCACCGTGCTACCCGATGGCCGCAAGAACTGGATGCTGGGCGCACGCTATGACTTTGGCGTGGTCAAGACCTTTGCCACCTATGGCCAGACCAAGGGCAAGAATGACGACTACAAGGCCAAGACCGGCTCGTTGGGCGCCACCATTCCACTGGCTGCCAACAGCCGCATCCTGGCCGCCTGGGCTCAGTCCAAGCTGGACCAGTCCAGCACCAAGCGCAATACGGTCTCGATTGGCTACAACTACGACTTTTCCAAACGCACCGATGGTTACGCCATCGTGATGTATGACAAGGTCAAGGACGTTGGCAGCGGCACCAGCGTGGGCGTGGGCATTCGCCACCGCTTCTGACCCTAGCCCATTGCGCGTCAGCCGATGCTCTCCATGCATCCACTCAAATGCAACTGCGGCCTTGCACTCTGATGGATAGCCGCTGACGCGCATTACCTATGCGCCGACAAGCAAAAACCTCCAAACAAAGTTTGGAGGTTTTCTTGTTCCTGGGTTAAGCCAAAGCTAAAGAACTAAAGAGCTGCGGAGCGGCAAAACGAATGCCATGAAAAACGCCCTCAGCAGAGGGCGTCTTGTCGGCAATTCATCGCCAGCCATCAAGGCGCCGTCGCCGCACCGCTTTCAAACCAGCGCTTGACCAGATCGCGCTCGTCGGCAGACAGACCATCCGGGTTGCCGAATGGCATCTTCTTGAGCACCACCACCTGTTGGTAGATCTGTTGGGTGTGCTGCGCGACTTCGCCCGGCGAATCCAGCTTCACGTTCTTCTGCGCCAGGCCAGCTGCACTGTGGCAGGCCACACAATGCTGGGCAAACACCTTGGACACCTCGCTGTACGCCACAGCTCCTTCTGCTGCAGGCTTTGCAGCCGCTGCGGGTGCTGCCGGCGCGGCAGCCTGAGGGCCAGGCTTGAGCCAGACCATTACGCCCAGGATGACAACCACGCCAATCACCGCATACGGCCAGGGATGCTTGTTGCGGCCAAGCTTGAAACCATGGCGCAGCACGAAGAACTGGCGAATGGCTGCCCCCGCGAACATCATGAAGATCAGCACCAGCCAGTTGTACTTCTGGTTGTACAACCAGCCGTAGTGGTTGGAGAGCATGGCAAACAGCACTGGCAGCGTGAAATAGGTGTTATGCACGCTGCGCTGCTTGCCGCGCTTGCCGTGGATGGGGTCGACCGGTTCACCGTTCTTGAGCGCGCGCACCACCGTGCGCTGGCCGGGGATGATCCAGAAGAACACATTGGCGCTCATTGATGTCGCCAGCATGGCACCCATCAGCAGGAAAGCCGCCTGGCCGGGGAAGATGTGGCAGGCCAGGAAGGCTGCG
Source organism: Comamonas sp. 4034 (assembly GCF_050434545.1). Lineage (NCBI taxonomy): Bacteria > Pseudomonadati > Pseudomonadota > Betaproteobacteria > Burkholderiales > Comamonadaceae > Comamonas > Comamonas sp. 4034. The sequence continues at coordinate 83,490 of NZ_JBNDIT010000012.1, forward strand.
ATGCAGACCAGCACCAGCACCAGGGCGCCCACAATGCCATCGCCATTCTTCTTCTGGCCGAAGGTACGGCAGATGCCGTCATACAACAGCCAGAACACCACCAGAAAACTCAGCGCCGCAAACACCGCCATCGGCGTGCTCATGGCATTGGGGTTGGCGGGGTTGACCAGATAGATATTCGCGTTCCACAGGTAAGACACCGTCAGCAGCGCAAAGCCGGACAACCAGGTGGTATAGCTTTCCCAGTAGAACCAATGCAGGTGATCAGGCAGCTTGGGGGGTGAGACGTTGAACTTGACCGGGTGGTAGAAGCCGCCGCCGTGCACGGCCCATAACTCGCCACTGACGCCCTGCTTCTTCAGGTCTTCGTCTTCGGGCGGCGTCAGGCTGCTGTCCAGAAACACAAAGTAGAACGACGAGCCCACCCATGCAATTGCCGTGATGACATGCAGCCAGCGCAGCAAGAGGTTCGCCCAGTCGAGGATATAGCCTTCCATCGCTTTCATCCTTGGCAGCGTGGAGCTGCCCTAGCGGGCGGCGCTGTTGCGTGGGGCAACCGGCACCGTCCGGGAAAAGCTGCTCACCACTGCGGGCGCTCTGAGCAGCCAAGTGGCCGCGCTCCACAGCAATCATTGATGCCAGGGCTCCGCTGCGACCATTTTGTAGACGCAAAGTGTATGCAATTTTTGGCGACAGCGGGAGTTTATTGCGTCACGCTCGCCCTAGTTAAAACCCTGATGTGAAATACACCATGATTACGCACTGTCTCGAACAGGTGCGTGCAACCAAGGCTAAAAGATGCCTTCCTTCGGCCTCTGGCGCACAGCATGAAAGCGCCGCCAGCTATCAAATTAATAGTTCAATGACTGCAAAAGCTGCGCTGCCACCGCAATGGCAATCACTTCGGGCGCCTTGCCCGTGATGCCCGACACGCCAATCGGACAGGTGATACGGGCAAATTCAGTGGCAGAAAAACCGCGCTCTTCCAGGCGATGCGCAAAACTCGCACGCTTGGTGGCACTCCCGATCAGGCCGACCATGCCCAAATCGCCCTGCTCGCGCAGCCGCGCAAGGCAGGAATGGGTGATGAACAGATCCTGCTGGTGGTTGTGCGTGAGGATGAAAATACTGCTGCCAGCAGGCAGATCGGCCACGGCAGCCTCGATGGGCTCGGAGTGCTCGGCCACCACATTGGCGGGCAACTCAGTGGGAAAGATCGTGTCCCGGCTGTCCACCCAGGTGATTTGCAGAGGCAGTGGCGCCAGCACCTGCACGAGAGCCACACCTACGTGACCAGCGCCGAAAATGGCGACCGGCGCGAACTTCTCCGCCAGCCGAGCCTGCAAGGCAGCACGGTCTGCGGGCCCCACCTTCAAAAAACGCAGATGCACCACGCCGCCGCAGCACTGGCCAAGTTTGGGGCCCAATGGGTAGCGCTCGTGCGCCTCCGTCTCGCCGCCAGCCAGCATGGTGCGGGCTTTTTCGGCGGCCAGCCACTCCAGGTGGCCGCCCCCGATGGTTCCGATCTGGCCCATGGCGGTTGGCGCAACACCTGTACCAAACACCGCCATCCATGCGCCCTGCTCACGTGGCACCGACCCCTGGGTCGCCTCGACTTCGACCAGGCACGCCGGCTCCGTTGACAGGCGGGCCAATAGTTGCTGCAACGCACGCATTCCTAGTTCTCCATCCCGAAAGGCGGCAACGCCCATTGACGCTGCACGCTATCATTTCTACCATGACCGAACCCAACCCCAGCGCCTGGCAGCGCTTCTGGAAGAGAATCACCGGCTACGCAGATTCCAACTCCAGCCTGGCTGCCACGGAAGGTACAGCGGCACAGCCCGCGCCACTTGCGCCTTCTGCACCATCTGCCGACAAGCCCGTCACACTGTCTGCCGCCCGCAACGAAGACGAGTACCGCCGCGAGTGCGCGCAATACCTGTACGAACGCTATGCGGACCGCATCTTCCAGGGCGTAATGCCGCCCATGCTCTACGCCATCGGCAGCCTGGAACTCTATCTGGATGCCCAAGGCCGCATCGAGGGCCTGAACTGGCTGCGCGAGCCAAGCCACGCGCCAGAAGTAGTGCAGCAGATCGAAGACATGGTCTACGACGCCGCCCCTTTTCCGGCTGCACCCCGACTGGCGCAAACCATCTACACCGATACCTGGCTGTGGGACGAAAGCGGCCGCTTTCAGCTGCACACCCTCACAGAAGGCCAGCGCTGACACCATCCAAACAGTCGCTTGTCGCGCGCACTAGCGTTGCGTCACAGCGGCTTTTCTCAGAAATCTCGGCCGCAAAAGGCTGCCACAAAGCCAGGCATGACTTGCATCAAGAACCTCGGTAGGTGGAATAGCTCCAGGGACTGACCAGAAGCGGCACGTGGTAGTGCTGGTCCACATTGGCCACGCCAAAATCCAGGCTCACCTTGTTCAGAAAGCTGGGCTCGGGCAATTGCACGCCCCGGGCCTTGAAGTAGGCTGCCACGTCAAAGGTCAGGCGATAGGTGCCCACCTGGAGGGTGCTGTTGTCAAACAGCGGCGCGTCGGTGCGGCCGTCGTGGTTCAGAACCAGGCTTTTGACCAGGGTGGCCTTGTCGCCTTCGGTGGCGAACAACTCCACCGCCATACCCGCAGCGGGGCAGCCATTCATGGTGTCGAGAACGTGGGTGCTGAGGCCCATAGGGAAATCTCCTGATGATTATGGTTAAGATGACACTGGTGATGTGCACTGAAAGTGTATACACTTTTTGTCAATCGATCTATCATCCTGGTATGGAATCCACCTCCACTTCCACCATCGCCCAGGCGCTGACCCGCGCCATCGTCGAGCACAAGCTGTTGCCAGGCACCAAACTGGCAGAGCAAAAGCTTGCCGATCACTTCGGCGTCTCCCGCACCCTGGTGCGCCAGGCGCTCTTCCAGCTGTCGCAGAACCATCTGGTCACGCTGGAGCCCGCCCGTGGCGCGTTCGTATCCACCCCTTCAGTCGAAGAGGCCCGCCAGGTGTTTGCCGTGCGCAAGATGCTCGAAATCGAGATGACGCGCAACTTTGCGCAGAACGTTACGCCCAAGCAGCTCAAGGCCCTGCGCGACCACGTCAAGCAGGAGGCCGCCGCGATGAACAGCACCGATGTCAGCAGCCGCACCGAACTGCTGGGCGACTTCCATGTCCGCATTGCCGAGCTGATGGGCAACGAAGTGCTCGCCCAGATGCTGAGCGACCTGATCTCCCGCTGTGCGCTGATCACATTGATGTACCAGTCGGCCAGCGCCGCCGCGCATTCGCACGAAGAGCACGAGGCCATCGTGCAGGCGATTGCTGCGCGCGATGTCGAAGGCGCCGTGCAACTGCTGCAGGAGCACCTGGAGCACGTTGAGCAAGGCTTGCAGTTTGAGCGCGATATTCCCAGCAACGATTTGTCCATGGCTTTGTCCACGATCACGATATGACTTACGACGCCACCGCCTCCTATCCCCGCGACCTCATTGGCTATGGCCGCGACGTGCCCCATGCGCAATGGCCCCAGGGCGCGCGCATTGCCGTGCAGTTTGTGCTGAACTATGAAGAAGGCGGTGAGAACAACGTGCTGCATGGCGATCCCGCCAGCGAGCAGTTCCTGTCCGAAATGTTCAACCCGGCGGCCTACCCCGAGCGCCACATGAGCATGGACGGCATCTACGAGTACGGCTCGCGCGCAGGCGTGTGGCGCCTGCTGCGCGAATTTGAAAAACGCGGCCTGCCGCTGACCGTGTTTGGCGTGGCCACGGCCCTGCAGCGCCACCGCGAACTGGCGCAGGCCTTTGCCGACCTGGGCCATGAAGTGGCCTGCCACGGCCTCAAATGGATCCATTACCAGAACGTGTCCGAAGAGACCGAACGCGCGCACATGCAGCAGGCCATGGATATCTTCAAGAATATCTATGGCAGCCGCGTAGAGCACGGCCTGGGCTGGTATACCGGCCGCGACAGCCCCAACACCCACCGCCTGGTGGCCGATTTTGGTGGCTTTGCCTATGACAGCGACTACTACGGTGACGACCTGCCGTTCTGGATGAAGCTGCAAAAATCCGATGGCGCAACCGCCCACCAGTTGATCGTGCCCTACACGCTGGACTGCAACGACATGCGCTTTGCGCTGCCCCAGGGCTATTCGCATGCCGATCCATTCTTCCAGTACCTGAAGGACAGCTTTGACGTGCTGTATGCCGAAGGCGACCCGCACGGCGAGAACCGCCCCAAGATGATGAGCATCGGCATGCACTGCCGCCTGCTCGGCCGCCCTGGCCGCATCACCGCGCTGCAGCGCTTTCTGGACCACATCCAGCAGCACGACAAGGTCTGGGTCTGCAAGCGCATCGATATTGCACGCCACTGGGCCCAGCACTTCCCTGCACCTGCACTTTGAATGAAAACGACATCAAGCGCCTGATTGGCAAGCGCTGGATGCTCATATTTTGATAGGAGACAACCATGGCCTTGACCCTGGAACAACTCAACAGCGCAACGCCTGAAGCAGCGCTTGCCATGCTCGATGGCCTGTACGAGCACTCGCCCTGGATTGCGCAAGCCGCCCTGGCGCAGCGCCCCTTCCAATCGCTCGCGCAGCTCAAGTACGCCATGGTCCAGGCGCTGGCCACCAGCAGCGATCAAAAAAAGCTCGACCTGATCCGCGCCCACCCAGAGCTGGCTGGCAAGGCCATGGAAACCAACACGCTCACTGCCGAATCGACCAACGAGCAAAGCAAGGCAGGCCTGACCAATTGCTCGCCTGAAGAGCTGGCCCATATCCGCCAGCTCAATGCCGCTTACCAGGCGCGCTTCGGCTTCCCGCCCGTACTCGCTGTGCGCGGCCCGCGTGGCCTGGGCCTGCTCAAGGCCGAGATCATCGCCACCTTCGAGCGCCGCCTGCACAACCACCCAAGCTTTGAACGTGACGAAGCGCTGCGCAACATCCACCGCATTGCAGAAATCCGCCTGAACGACAAGTTCGGCTACGAACCCACGCTGGGCAACGACGTCTGGGACTGGCAGGAAAAACTGGCCCAGCATAGCGACGAAGGCTACGCTGAAAAAGGCCAGCTCACCGTCACCTACCTCACCGATGCGCACCGCGCCTGCGCCCAACGCATCAGCCACTGGATGCGTGAGTGCGGCTTTGACGAAGTCGAGATCGACGCCGTAGGCAACGTGGTGGGTCGCTACCACGGCGCCACACCCGATTCCCAATACCTGTTGACCGGCAGCCACTACGACACCGTGCGCAACGGCGGCAAGTACGATGGCCGCCTGGGCATCTTCGTGCCCATGGCCTGCGTGCGCGAACTGCACCGCGCGGGCAAGCGTCTGCCCTTCGGTATCGAAGTCGTCGGCTTTGCCGAAGAGGAAGGCCAGCGCTACAAGGCCACCTTCCTGGGCTCAGGCGCGCTGATCGGCCACTTTGACCAGAACTGGCTGAGCCAGAAGGACGCGGATGGCATCACCATGCGCGAAGCCATGCAGCACGCCGGCCTGTGCATCGACGACATCCCCAAGATCCAGCGCGATGCCGCCAGGTACCTGGGCTTCATTGAAGTGCATATCGAGCAGGGCCCGGTGCTCAACGAACTCGATATTCCGCTGGGTATCGTCACCTCGATCAACGGCAGTTCCCGCTATGTGTGCGAGATGATCGGCATGGCCAGCCATGCAGGCACCACCCCCATGGATCGCCGCCGCGATGCCGCCTGTGGCGTGGCCGAGCTGATGCTGTACGCCGAAAAGCGTGCCGCACAGGATGGCGATTCGGTCGCCACCGTCGGCATGCTGGAGGTGCCCAGCGGCTCCATCAACGTGGTGCCCGGCCGCTGCAAGTTCAGCCTCGATATGCGCGCCCCCACCAATGCACAGCGCGATGCCATGGTGAACGACATCCTCGCCGAGCTGGCAGCCATTGCCGAGCGCCGCGGCCTGCGCGTGACCAGCGAGCTGACCATGCAGGCTGCCGCTGCCCCCAGCGCGCCGCAGTGGCAACAACGCTGGGAAAAAGCGGTAGAGGCCCAGGGAGTGTCTCTGTTCCGCATGCCCAGCGGCGCGGGACACGATGCCATGAAGCTGCACGAAGTCATGCCGCAGGCCATGCTATTCGTGCGCGGCATCAACAGCGGCATCAGCCACAACCCACTGGAATCGAGCACGTCTGACGACATGCAGCTGTCCATCGACGCTTTCACCCACATCCTTCAACAACTCGAAAAAGAGGCAGCATGACCAACGCAACCACCTACGCAGCCCTGGACCAGTGGATCGACCAGCACTTTGACGAAGAAGTGCAGTTCTTCCAGAAGCTGGTGCAGGTTCCCACCGATACGCCGCCCGGTAACAACGCGCCTCACGCGGAGCGCACGGCCGAGCTGCTCAAGGACTTTGGCTACGAAGCCGAGAAGCACGTCGTACCGGAAGCCGAGGTCAAGGCCTATGGCATGGAATCGATCACCAACCTGATCGTGCGCCGCCAGTACGGCAGCGCAGGCACGGGCCGCACCATCGCCCTGAACGCCCACGGCGACGTGGTGCCTCCGGGCGAAGGCTGGACCAAGGACCCCTACGGCGCCGAAATCGTGGATGGCAAGCTCTATGGCCGCGCAGCCGCTGTAAGCAAGAGCGATTTCGCCAGCTTCACCTACGCCGTGCGTGCCCTCGAAGCCGTGGCCAAGCCCGCCAAGGGCGCGGTGGAACTGCACTACACCTACGACGAAGAGTTCGGCGGCATCATGGGCCCGGGCTGGCTGCTGGAGAAGGGACTGACCAAGCCCGATCTGATGATCGCTGCCGGCTTCAGCTACGAAGTGGTGACGGCCCACAACGGCTGCCTGCAGATGGAAATCACCGTGCAGGGCAAGATGGCCCACGCTGCCGTGCCGCACACCGGTGTGGACGCGCTGCAGGCCGCCGTGGTGCTGATGAATGCACTGTATGCCGAAAATGCCAAGTACCAGCAGATCACCTCCAAGGTGCCCGGCATCAAGCACCCATATCTCAACATCGGCCGCATCGACGGTGGCACCAACACCAACGTGGTGCCGGGCAAGGTGATGCTCAAGATCGACCGCCGCATGATTCCGGAAGAGAATCCCGCAGAAGTCGAGGCCCACATCCGTGCGGTCATCGCCAAGGCCATCGAAGATTTCAACACCCGAGGCGGCTACACCGGCGAAGATGCCGTGCGCGTGGATATCAAGCGTCTGCTGCTGGCCAATGCCATGACCCCGCTGCCCGGCAACAAGCCCCTGGTGGATGCCATCCAGCAGCATGGCGAAGCCGTTTTCGGCGAAAAGCCGCCCGCAGTCGGCACACCGCTGTACACCGATGTGCGCCTGTATGTGGAGCGTGGCATTCCCGGTGTGATCTACGGAGCAGGCCCTCGTACCGTGCTGGAATCGCATGCCAAGCGCGCCGACGAACGCCTTGATCTGCAGGACCTGCGTCGCGCTACCAAGGTGGTGGCACGCGCGCTGTACGACCTGCTGGCCTGACGATGGCTGCGAAAGTAGCCGCGAACGCTGCCTGAGCGCAGCTATCCCCCGCGCATCGCCTTCTCGCAGCGCCTCCTTCGGGAGGCTTTTTGCATTCTTTCGTCTTCCAGCGCATGCACTGTCCGCATGCAAGCTCCTGATTCAATAGCAAGAAAATTGTCACCGACTGCACAGGTTGCGGGCAGTTTCAGGGTAATCAGCAAGTCGCTTGCACGCCGAATGTGTATACACTTTTTGTATGGATTCGCCGTACCGCAATCCAGCTGTACAAGATTTTTCGTGATAGGAGCGAAAGAATGCAATCTAACAAACACCCTGTGGACGAAGTACTGCCGTTGGGGCGGTTGACGGCACTTGGTTTGCAGCATGTATTGGTCATGTATGCGGGTGCGGTCGCGGTGCCGCTGATCGTGGGCCGGGCATTGAACCTGGACCACCACCAGATCGCCAAGCTCATCTCCGCCGATCTGTTTGTGTGCGGCCTGGTCACCCTGATCCAGGCCTGGGGCGCAACACGCTGGTTCGGCATCAAGCTGCCGGTGATGATGGGCGTGACCTTTGCCAGCGTGGCGCCAATGATTTCCATGGCGCAAACCACGGGCGGCACCTATGGGGCGGGTTTGATTTTTGGCTCGGTCATTGGGGCCGGGGTGATATCGATTGCCATAGCCCCGTTTGTCAGCCGCATGCTGCGGTTCTTTCCACCTGTCGTCACCGGCACCATCATCACGGTCATCGGTATCAGCTTGATGCGCGTGGGCATCAACTGGATCTTCGGCAACCCAGTAGGGCCGACCGCGCCCAATGTCGTCAACCCCGAATACGCCAAGTGGTTGCAAGAGGCCCAGGCCATGGCCGGCGCACCAGGCTCTTCGCTGCCACCCATTCCAAAGGGCATGAGCATCCTGCCGTCCATTCCCAACCCCAAATACGCAGACCTCAGCGGCGTGGCCATTTCGGGCATCGTACTGGCATCCATCCTGTTGATCACCAAGTTCGCCAAAGGCTTTCTGGCCAATGTGGCCGTGCTGGCTGGCATCGTGATCGGCGCCATCATCGCCACGGCGATGGGTTTCATGACCTATGAAAAGGTGGCACAGGCCGAATGGTTCGATTTCGTGATGCCGTTCGAGATTGCAGCACCCGTGTTCGATCCGATCCTGATCCTGACCATGACCTTGGTGATGATCGTCGTGATGATCGAATCGGTTGGCATGTTCCTCGCGCTGGGAGACATGACGAGCAAGGAAGTGACGCCGGATGACCTGACGCGCGGCCTGCGCACCGATGGCCTGGGCACCTTGCTGGGCGGCATCTTCAACACCTTCCCCTATACCAGCTTCTCGCAGAATGTGGGTCTGGTGGCAGTCACCGGCATCCAGAGCCGCTTCGTCTGCGTGGCTGGCGGCTTCATCCTGATCATTCTGGGCGTGCTGCCCAAACTGGGAGCCCTGGTGGAATCGCTGCCCACCATGGTGCTGGGCGGCGCGGGCCTGGTGATGTTTGGCATGGTGGCCGCCACGGGCATCCGCATTCTGGGCAATGTGGATTTCCGCAACAACCGCTACAACGGCATGATTGTCGCCGTGTCCATTGGCGTGGGCATGATCCCGCTCATTGCACCGAGCTTTCGCCAATGGATGCCGCACGCCATTCACCCGCTGATCGAATCGGGCATTCTGCTGGCATCCATCTGCGCCGTGGCACTGAACGTGTTCTTCAACGGTGCCAAACACGACGAGGCCGCCATTGTGCAGGCCGCTCGGCAGGCGGACGCTCACTAACAACACTTGCTGCGCTGCAGCATTGAAATTGAGACCCACTACCAAAATGGAGTGGGTCGACGCATTTATGATGCAGTTGACATTTACAGGATTGATCTATGGCACAGCAACCACTTTCCGCCGCCGAACAGGCCCTTCGCGATGCGGCTCGCGAATACCACCGCAGCCCCAGCAGAGGCAAGATTTCGGTCACCCCCACCAAGCCATTGTCCAACCAGCGTGATCTGTCGCTGGCCTATTCGCCAGGCGTGGCCTACCCCTGCCTCGACATCCAGGCCGACCCCAGCAAGGCGTTCGATTACACCTCGCGCGGCAACCTGGTGGGCGTGATCACCAACGGCACCGCCGTGCTGGGCCTGGGCGACATCGGCCCGCTGGCTGGCAAGCCGGTAATGGAAGGCAAGGGCTGCCTGTTCAAGAAGTTCGCCGGCGTCGATGTGTTCGACATCGAACTCGACGCACGCGACCCTGACAAGATCATCGAAATCGTTGCAGCACTGGAGCCCACGCTGGGCGGCATCAACCTGGAAGACATCAAGGCGCCCGAGTGCTTCTACATCGAGCAGGAGCTGTCCAAGCGCATGAACATTCCGGTGTTCCATGACGACCAGCACGGCACCGCCATCATCTCCAGCGCGGCATTGCTCAATGGCCTGGAGCTGGTGGGCAAGGCCATTGGCGCCGTCAAGATTGCCGTATCGGGCGCGGGCGCTGCAGCCATTGCCTGCGTGGACGTGATGGTGGGCCTGGGCGTCAAGCGCGAGAACATCTACATGGTGGACTCCAAGGGCGTGATCTACGAAGGCCGCCCTGGTGGCCTCGATGCCTCCAAGGCCCGCTACGCGCAAAACACCAAAGCACGCACGCTGGCCGACGTGGTCGATGGCGCCGACGTGTTCCTCGGTTGCTCGGCTCCCGGCGTGCTGACGGCCGACATGGTCAAGACCATGGCCGACAAGCCCATCATCCTGGCGCTGGCCAATCCCGAGCCGGAAATCCGTCCAGAGCTGGCCAAGGCCATCCGCCCCGACTGCATCATCGCCACGGGCCGTTCGGACTATCCGAACCAGGTCAACAACGTGCTGTGCTTCCCTTACATCTTCCGTGGCGCGCTCGATTGCGGCGCCACCAAGATCACCGAAGCCATGAAGCTCGCCTGCGTGCGCCAGATTGCCGAGCTGGCCAAGGCCGACATCAGCGAAGAAGTGGCCGCCGCTTACTCCGGCAAGGAACTGACCTTTGGCCCGGACTACCTCATTCCTACGCCATTCGATTCGCGCCTGATCCTGAAGATCGCGCCCGCCGTAGCCCAGGCTGCAGTGGAATCCGGTGTTGCCACGCGCCCCATCACCGACATGGAAGCGTACAAGGAACACCTGACCCGCTTCGTCTACCAGACCGGCATGCTGATGCGCCCTGTCATCACCGCCGCCAAGGCCCTGCCGGACGCCCAGAAGCGCGTGGCCTACGCCGACGGTGAAGATGAGCGCGCGCTGCGTGCCGCTCAGATCGTCATCGACGACGGCATTGCCCGCCCCATTCTGGTGGGCCGCCCCGCCGTGATTGCAGCACGCATCGCCAAGGCTGGCCTGCGCATGCAGCCTGGCAAGGACGTGGAAATCGTCAACCCAGAAGATGATCCACGCTTCCGTCAGTACTGGGAGGCTTACCACCAGCTGATGAAGCGCAATGGCGTGACTGCCGAAGTGGCCAAGGCGGTGGTGCGCCGCTCCAATACCATCATCGCAGCGCTGATGGTCAAACTTGGCGACGCCGACGCCATGATCTGCGGCCTGGTGGGTACCTACGAAACCCATCTGGAGCGCATCCACAACATCATCGGCCGCGCAGAAGGCGAAAAGCAGTACGCAGCCCTGAACGCGCTAATGACCGAGCAGAACGGTTCGCTGTTCATTGCCGACACCTACGTGAACGAAAACCCGACCGCTGAAGAGCTGGCCGACATCGCCTGGGCTTCGGTGCAGGAAGTGCAACGCTTTGGCATTCCGCCCAAGGTGGCCTTCCTCTCGCACTCCACCTACGGTTCGTCCAAGCGTGCCTCGGCCCGCAAGATGCGCGAAGCGCGCGACATCTTCGTCGCCCGCCACCCCGGCATCGAGTGTGATGGCGAACTGCACGGCGACGCTGCGCTGGAGCCCGCCATCCGCGACCGTTACATGGAATCGGCAGACTCCACGCTCAAGGGTGAAGCCAATGTGCTGGTCTGCCCCAACCTGGATGCGGCCAACATTCTGTACAACGTGCTCAAGACCACGACCAGCGGTGGCGTTACCGTCGGCCCGATCCTGATGGGCACGGCTGCTACGGCCTACATCCTGACACCGGCCTCCACCGTGCGCCGCGTGATCAACATGACAGCCCTGGCCGTTGCCAGCGCCGCTGCGCGCCGCGCGAACGCCTGATGCCATAACCCGGGCACCCGCCCTGCGCAAAACCCCCTGCGGCCGAATCGGTGACAGGGGGTTTTTATATTGCCATTGAAAATATAGTTAAAAGCGCCAAACCTCGAAGCGCCACCCGCCAAAAGCACTGCGCGGGCATGCAGGTCTTCGGTGGCGCAGCAACCGCTAGCCTGCCGTGCGCAGTTGCCAGAACGGCAGCGCCTGCGGTCCGCACATGCCTGCGGCAATGCGCTGTGCCGTGGGCAGCGATCCGGTCAGCCCCAGATGGCCGTGACCCACGGCAAGCCACAGACCGGGGATGGTGTCGATGTGGCCCACCACCGGCACTGAGCCCGGCAGGCAGGGCCGGTGCCCCATCCAGTGCTGGGCCTGGTGTTGCGCCAGGGCTGGGAATGCCTCGCGCGCGATGCGTTCGATACCCGCTGCGCGGCGCGGGTTGGGTGGCGCCTTCAAGCCTGCAATCTCGACCGTGCCACCGACACGCAAGCCGCCCTCCATGGGTGCGATGAACACCTTCTTGTCGGCCAGCACCACGGTACGGCCCACCAGATGCTGGGCACCCGCAAACTGCGCGTGGTAGCCGCGCTGCGATTCCACCGGCAGCAACATGCCCAGCGGCCGCAGCAATTGCGGAGCCCAGGCGCCCGCCGCCACAACCACCTGCGTCCAGCGTTGCTTGTCCAGTGCCGTCTCTCCGGTTTTCACCGACCAGCCATCGGGAGTGATGTGGAGCGCGCGCACTTCGGCACGCACCAAGGTGCCGCCACGCCGCACAAAGGCATCCGCCATGGCCTGTACATAGCGCAAGGGGTTCAGGATGGTGCCGTGGTCAGCCAGAAAACGGCCATGGCCATAGCCAGGGGGAGCATGGGGCTCCAGCGCTTCAATTCCGGCGCGGTCCAGCTGTTCGACCTGGTAGCCGTATTGCTCGCGCAGCTTCCAGCCCATGGCGTCCTTCTCTGCAGCCACTGCATCGGGGTAGAGGTGCAGATGGCCATGGCGAATGAACAGCTCCGGCACGCCCAAGCGCTGCGCCAAGGTTTCGTGGGCATCAACCGCGCCGTGGTACAGGTCGTTGAGCCGCGCTGCAGCCGCCGCCACACGCTTGGGCTCGGCCGATTGCGCAAAGGCCACCAGCCACGACGCCGCCTTGGGGAAATGCTTCCATGCAATGGATAAAGGGCCATCCTGGTCCAGCAGCATGCCGGGCACGGTCTTCAAGATGCCGGGCAAGGCGAGCGGCGCCACCGAGCCCGGGCTGATCGCGCCCGAGTTGCCGTAGCTGCACTCCATGCCGGGCTCTCCACGGTCGATCAGGGTGACGGCCACGCCATAGCTTTGCAGCGCCAGCGCAGTTGCCACACCCACCACGCCCGCGCCCACTACCACCGCTTCCTTGGGGCGCACCACGTTTGCGCCTCCCGCACCTGCCTGCTCTGCCATGACCATCCTCTGTTGCTACTTCATCCATCCCGCATAGCCTGCCCATACCAGGCTGGCCTCGGGGGTAAATTGGCCTTGCGCCAAGTGCTGCTGCACCTCGTCTGCCGTCCAGGGGGCAAACTGTGCAACCTCTCCATCCTGGTTCTGCGGCGCCATGCCCTGGGGCACGGTAGCCGCATACCAGTGAATGTCTTCGTGCATGTAGCTGATGTCATCACCGCCATCCATGCCCGGCTGACGAAAATGCAGAACACCGCCCCAGCGCATATCGGCCAGCTCGGCGGTTCGCAACCCTGCTTCTTCCCAGGTTTCGCGCTCCAGCGCCTGCTCCAGCGTGTCCTGTGCGGACACCATACCGCCCATCAGGGTATCCCAGTGCAGCGGATAGCTGGCCTTGTCTGCCGCCCGCTGCTGCACCCACAATCGGCCATCGGGGCTGACGCCCACCAGATGCACGGCCTGCGTCGCAATACCCAGCACGCGCACTGCACCGCGCTCCACCGTTCCAATGCGGCGCCCATCGACGGCCTGCACGGCCAGTTGTTCATTGCGCCATGGGCCATTGCGGCCCACATCGCGCAGCGCATCGGCCAACCGGTTCATCAACCGGGTGGCGTCCTGGGTGGGAGACTCCAGCAGCCACACCGCCACGCCTGCGCGCTCCTCCTTGGACAACAGACTGTCGCCTCCCAGTCTGCCTGCGATACCGGTCTCCAGCAGAAAGTGCTCCACTAGCGAACCCACTGCCTGGCCATTGACCCACAGCGGAATGCGCGGCTTGCGCGCTGGCTGCTGCATGGCTGCTTGTGCTGTAGCAAGCCACGCTGGCGGCTCTGAAGCAAAGAGGGCGGAAAGAATGGCTGGCATGGAAACTATCAAAAAAGAGAGCTGGTAGCGCTTTACCTTATTGGCTTTACATGGATTTTATCCATCAAACCTAATATCAGACAGCGCTGCCAGCTATGGTTCTTATAACGCCTAGGGTGTTTACGGCAGCAGTATGCTGGAGCCGGTCGTCTTGCGCGCTTCCAGCGCGCGGTGGGCCTCTTGCACATCAGCCAGCGCAAAGCGCTGTTCGATGTGAATCTTGACCTCGCCGGAAGCCACCACGCCGAACAGATCATCGGCCATGGCCTGACCGTCCTGGCGCGAGCTGAGGTGTGCAAACAGCGTCTGGCGCGTCACATACAGGCTCTTGGGTGCCAGTGCCGCCGGTGCAAACGGCGGTACGGGTCCGGATGCATTGCCGAACGACACCATCAGCCCGAAACGGCGCAGGCACTGCAGCGAGCCTTCCCATGTATCCTTGCCGACCGAGTCGTAGACCACCTTCACGCCTTCACCGCCGGTGATCTCGTGCACGCGCTTGGAAAAATCCTCCGTGCGGTAATTGATAGCAACATCCGCACCATTGGCGAGCGCCAGCTGGCATTTTTCTTCCGAGCCCGCGGTGGCGATCAGGCGCAGGCCCAGCGCTCTCGCCCATTGGCAGGCAATCAGGCCGACACCGCCTGCAGCCGCATGGAACAGCACATGATCGCCAGGGTTCAGTCCCTCCACGGGCTTGGCCCTTTTCAGCAGATACTGCGCCGTCATGCCCTTGAGCATCATGGCAGCGCCGGTCTCGAAGCTGATCGCGTCGGGCAGCTTGCAGACAAAGGTGGCAGGCATGACTCGCACTTCGCTGTAGCTGCCCGGCGGATTGGTGGCATAGGCGACGCGGTCGCCCTCCTTCAAATGGTCCACGCCTTCTCCCACGGCCTCCACAACGCCCGCACCCTCCATGCCCAATTGCAAAGGCAGGGGCAGCTGGTACAGGCCGCTGCGCTGGTACACATCGATGAAGTTCAGGCCGATGGCATGGTGGCGCACCCGCACCTCGCCCTTGCCCGGTGCGCCTACCTGCACCTGAACGAGCTTCATCTCCTCAGGGCCACCATTGCGTTCAATCTGTACTGCCAAAACCATGGGATCTCCTTTGCGCCTGTCTGTCGCCAAATGAACGGTCATGCTGCCATGGTTTCGCCAAATCTGCAGCACAGGTTTCTCAAAGCCTCAGCGCACCAGGCAACTGCCCGAGGAGACTTCGAACGCGGTCTGCAGCAGTTACAGTCACGCGATGCAACAAAAACTGACGCCATCGACCATCTTCTTCCTGACAGCCGCTCCGCTCATGTGGGCAGGCAATGCAGTGGTTGGGCGGGTGGTGCACGATCTGGTGTCACCCATGTTGCTCAACTTCATCCGCTGGCTGGTTGCCTTTGCCGTCATCCTGCCGCTGGCACGCAGCATTCTGACCAGGAACAGCCCGCTGTGGTCGCACTGGAAGCGCTGGTCCGTCATCGGCCTTCTGGGCATCGGCTGCTACAACGCCTTCCAATACCTGGCGCTCAAGACTTCGGGGCCCATCAACGTAACGCTGGTGGCCGCCAGCATGCCACTGTGGATGATGGCCTTTGGCGCCCTGTTCTTCAACAGCCGCATCACGCGCCCACAACTGGCGGGAGCAGTGTTCTCCATCACCGGCGTGCTGATCGTGCTCAGCCATGGCCAGTGGGAGCAGTTGACCCAGCTGCGGCTGGTGCCCGGCGATCTGTACATGCTGCTGTCCACGGCCTGCTGGTCTCTCTACAGCTGGCTGTTGGTGCGCACCACGGAGCCGGCAGGCATCAAAAGCCATTGGGCGCAGTTGTTGATGGCGCAACTGGCCTTCGGCCTGGTCTGGTCGGGCCTGTTTGCCGGAGGCGAATGGGCCGTGGGCGCGAGCCACCTGCAGCTGAACGGCACCTTGCTGGCCGCCATTGCCTATATCGTGATCGGCCCGGCCATCCTGGCCTACCGCTTCTGGGGCGTGGGTGTGCAGCGCGCGGGCCCTACGGCTGCGGGTTTTTTCACCAATCTGACGCCGCTCTTCGCCGCCGTGCTCTCCGCAGCCTTTCTGGGGGAGCCACCGCGCCTCTACCATGCCATCGCCTTCCTGCTGATTGTGGCGGGCATCGTGATCTCATCGCGCCGCGCCTGAAAACACATGCACGGCCTCTGGCTGCGACGCAGAGTTACACCCTGCAACGGCTGCCTCTGTAACTTCACATAAGTGCTCTTGTTTCGGCGCACACTGCAACCATCTTCGGTTCATTCCTCGGCAGACTGGAAGGAATTCACCCCATGACCGAACAAGAGCAGCAACTAATCAGTAGTTTGTTCCAACAACTACACCAACTGGACGGCCAGCCCAAGGATGCACAGGCTGAGGCCAGCATTCGCCAGTGGGCCGCGCAAACACCGGATGCCGCTTACTGGCTCACCCAACGCACGCTGCTGCTGCAGCAATCGCTGCAACAGGCCCAGCAGCAGATCGCACAGCTGCAAGGCCAGCTCTCGGCCGCCGCTGGCACTGGCGCCAGCAGTGGAGCCGGCAGCTTTCTGTCATCCGCGCCTGGCCTGGACACCCGCTTTGGCCGAGGTGCCGATGTGCCAACTGCTGGGCCGGTTGGCGCAGCGCCTTCCGCACTCCCAGGCTGGCGCGACCGCCGGCTCGGCGCTCCCCTTGCGCAGGCTCCTGCCACGTCCTCTGGCGCTTACACATCACCCGCGTCAAACCTGGGCAGCAGTTTTCTGGGCAGCGCCGCCGCAGCAGCTGCCGGTGTCGCAGGAGGCATGCTGCTGTTCAATGGACTGGGCCACCTGCTGGGCAGCCAACAAACTGCGGGCAATGGCTGGAACAAGGACAGCAACGCCAACACCACGGACCATGGCAGCGCCCTCCCCGGCAACGACAACAGCGGCCTGGACAAGCTGGCCCAGCAAGCCGGGCGTGACCATGTCGGCCAGCCGGATACGTCACCCAACACCTTGCTGGACGACGGCCGCGCCGATGAGAGCCGCGATGACGGGTTCGGCAGCAACTTCAGCGACGGCGGCGATAGCTTTGACGACGACAATTTCGCCTGATTGCATGCAACTGCAATGAAAAAGCCACGGCATGCCGTGGCTTTTTTGTTTGATGGCAGCTGGCCCTCAGGGACAAGCGCCAGCCGACACCCCGTACCTGACCTCAATAGGTACCTGGATAGGCGCCACCGTCAGGCAGGATGTTCTGCCCGGTGATGTAGGCCGCCTGCTGGCTGCACAGAAACGCGCAGATGGCGCCAAACTCCTCAGCGGTGCCATAGCGGCCCGCAGGGATCTGCTTTTGCTGCGCAGCCCGGATGTCCGCTTCGGACTTGCCGGTTTTCTGGGCGGTGGCAGCAATGGTGCCTGCAATGCGGTCGGTATCGAACTTGCCGGGCAGGATGTTGTTGATGGTGACGCCCTGCGCAGCGATGGAGCTGCGCGCCACACCCGCCACAAAGCCAGTCAGGCCGCTGCGCGCGCCATTGGACAGGCCAAGGATATCGATGGGCGCCTTGACCGAGCTGGAAGTGATGTTGACAATGCGGCCGAACCCACGCTCGGCCATGCCGTCGATCACGGTCTGGATCAGCGCAATCGGGGTGAGCATGTTGGCATCCAGCGCCTTCACCCACGCCTCGCGGTCCCAGTCGCGAAAATCACCCGGGGGCGGCCCGCCTGCGTTGTTCACCAGGATGTCAAAGTTGCTGCCAGGGCCGCCTTCGGCGTTCAGCACCGCAGCGCGGCCTTCCTCGGTGGTGATGTCTGCTGCCACGGCAATCACCTGTGGAGCCACCCGGCCAGGTGCTGCAGCCGCCCACATGGCAGCCATCACCTTGAACTGGCGCGCCGTATCCTTGAGCGCATCGGCGCCACGGGCGTTGATGACCACATTCACGCCCTCGTTGACCAGGGCCTGCGCACAGCCACGCCCCAACCCCTTGCTGGCCGCACACACCAAGGCCCATTTGCCCGCAATTCCCAAATCCATAATCCGTCTCCTTTCGAGATTGCAATACCAAGATCAAAGAAAATCTGCCACCAGCGCTTACCTGTCAAGCGCTTGTAGCTATCTTTTTTATAATTTTCACCTGGTGGGTGAATACATAGATCCCCACCAGCACCAGTGCCGTGCCAGCCACCATCACGGGTGTCAGCGCCTCATCGAGCAGCCAAACGCCCATCAAAATGGTGGACAAGGGGCCAATCATGCCAGTTTGCGCCACCGTGGCGGCGCCCAGGCGTTCGATCGCCAGCATGACCAGCAGCACCGGCAGCGCCGTGCACACCGTTGCATTGAGTACCGACAGCCAGATGACGGGCATCGCCACCTGTGCGGCAGCCAAGGGCCGAACCAGCAGAAACTGCACAATACAGAACAGGCAGGCAAAGCTGGTGGCCAGCCCCACCAGACGCAACGCGCCCATGCGCTGCACAAACTGCGCGCTGTACACCAGGTAGATGGCATAGCTCACCGCACTGGCAAACACCAGCGTGGCACCCCACCACACCTTGCCACCACCAGGGCCCGCAGCGCCGTGCCCGAGCGCCTCCACACCAAACACCAGCATCACACCGGCGTAACTGATGGCCAGGCCCAGCAATTGGCGGCGGGAGGCTGTCTTGCGATAGAGCAACCAACCCAGTGCCAGCACCAGGGTGGGGTTGAGGTAAAGGATGAGGCGCTCCAGCCCTGCGGTGATGTAGGTAAGCCCTGCAAAATCCAGAAAGCTCGCCAGGTAGTAGCCCGAAAAGCCCAGCGCTGCAGAACCCAGCCAGTCGCGCAGCGAAAGCGGGGGCTTGCCGCGCCCGGCCCACCAGGCCATCACAACAAACAACGGCAGCGCAAACAGCATGCGGTACATGATGAGCGTGACCGCATCTACACCGTAGCGATAGGCAAGCTTGACGATGATGGCCTTGCCACTGAAGGCAATGGCGCCCACCACGGCACAGGCCATGCCCATTTTGCGGGCCGATGGCGAAAGCACCGGCGCAGGTGCTGCAGTAACTGACACAGTGAATCCAGCGAAGAAGAAGGCCCGGGTACCACAGGGCCTGCGGGCGGTTTAGTTGTGCTCTTGCGCACCATGGAACAAGCGGTGGTGCATGCGGCGGATCGACCACCAGACACCCAAGCCTACCATGGGGATCGCCAGCGCTGCCGTCGTTTCTGGCGACAGCGGCCAGCCCCATTTCTGCAGGCCTTTGGCCAGGTAGCTGATGAGGCCGACGAAGTAATAGGTGATGGCCGCCACCGACAGGCCCTCCACCGTCGACTGCATCTTGAGCTGCAGGCCCTGCCGCTCGTTCATCGCCTTGAGTACTGCCTGGCGGCCCTGCTTCTGGCTGATATCGACCCGCGCCTGCAGCAGGTTGCTGATGCGCGATACGCGCTGGGACAACGCCTCCAGCCGCTGATGGGCGGAGACACAGGTGTTGCGCGCCGGGGTGAGGCGCCTGTCCATGAAGTCGCGGATGGTCTGGTAGCCCGCCAGGCGCGTTTCTGCGATGTCGCCCACCCGTTGCTGCACCAGTGCGAAGTAGGCCGTGCTGGCCGAAAACCGTGAGTGGTTGGCCGCGTACTGGCTCTCCACCTGCGCCGCCAGCCGCGTGAGCTGATCGAGCAGTTGCGGCTCGCTCGTGGTACCGGCACTGCGAATGGCTTCGGACAGCTGGGCCAGCTCGATTTCGGTGGCGGCCAGCTTCTCCATGGTGTCGCGCGCTGCAGGCAAACCCAGCAGTGCGGCCATGCGGTAGGTCTCGATCTCGATCAACCGCTGCACCAGCCGGCCCATGCGTGCAGCCGGCAAGCCGTGGTTCAGTACAAAAAGGCGCGAGGCACCATCCGAATGGATGGCGAAATCGGTGTAGATGTGCGCCTGCTGCTCGGCGGTTTGCGATGCAACCAGCTTGTCCTCATACAGCCAGCCGTGCTCGATATTCCGCTCCAGGCCTTCAGCCGGCGCCAGCACCCACACATTCATCGCCAGCAGGCACTGGCCCGGTAAACCGGCGAGCCATTGCGCAGGAATGGCATCACTGGCCGATTGCGGGCCGGTAGCCTGCATGGTGGCGGCGTTGGCGGACACCATCCAGGTCCACGATACAAACTCGGTGTGCAGCTCCCAGCGCAGGCGGCAGTCTCCCAAATCCAGCCTCAGGTGATTGGCATCGTCTGCGCCATCGGGGATAGGCAGGTGCAGCTCGCGCAGCAACTGGTAGAGCCACTGGCGGCTGGCTGCGCGCTCTGCGGCATCAGCCCACATCACCACGCAAAAGACTGCGGTGTCGTTGGGCAAGGCTTCGGGCGGGCGCGAATGGACTTCGTTGTGCAAGGAGCGGCGCAGGCCGTGCTGTTGCAGGAGAGGCAGATTTTTCATGCAGGTGTGCGTTGCTGGCAGCCACGCCCTGTGTAGGTGGCGCAGCCATGGCAGCCATTGTTACGCCAAGCCAGTACCTGTTGCCCGCCCTGTTGTTAATCTTGCGAGTTCCATCCAGAGTCGTTACCTGCTCCCCACCCGGCACCGCACTCCCTGAAACGCAGTTCTTCCACAACCCGCCGCATTGCATCGAAGGCCCAAAAAAAAGCGGCACCCGAAGGTGCCGCTGCAAAGTGGTAGTTGTCTGTCTCTATCAGCGATCAGTCTTCTTCAACGAAGGCTTCCTCACGCTTCTTGCTCACTGCGGGCAAGCACACCACGATCAGCAGGATGGCAGCTGCAATCAGCAAGCCTGCGGAGATGGGGCGGGTGACGAACACCGACCAGTCACCGCGCGAAAGCAGCAGTGCACGGCGCAGGTTCTCTTCCATCATCGGGCCCAGGATGAAGCCCAGCAGCAGTGGTGCAGGCTCGGTGCCCAGCTTGTGGAACACATAACCCACAAAGCCGAAGATACCGACCATCCACACGTCCCAGCTGTTGTTGTTGGTGCCATACACACCGACCGCGCAGAACAGCACGATCGAAGGGAACAGCCAGCGGTAAGGTACGGTGAGCAGCTTGATCCAGACGCCGATCAGCGGCAGGTTCAGGATGATCAGCATCAGGTTACCGATCCACATCGAGGCAATCAGACCCCAGAACAGCTCGGGGTTGCTGGTCATCACCTGGGGACCAGGCTGGATGTTGTGAATGGTCATGGCGCCCACCATCAGTGCCATCACGGCATTTGGCGGGATACCCAGGGTCAAGAGTGGAATGAACGAGGTCTGCGAACCTGCATTGTTGGCTGATTCCGGTGCGCATACGCCACGGATATTGCCCTGGCCGAATGGAACTTCACCTGGCTTGAGGCGCGTCTTCTTCTCGATCGTGTAAGCCGCAAATGCCGACAGCATGGCGCCGCCACCTGGCAGAATGCCCAGCGCCGAGCCCAGGGCCGTGCCGCGCAGCATTGCAGGGAACATGCGCTTGAAGTCTTCTGCCGTGGGCATCAGACCCGTCACCTTGGCGGCGAACACTTCACGCTCATCGTCAGGTTTGGACAGATTGGCAATGATTTCACCGTAGCCGAACACACCCATGGCAATCACGACGAAGTCGATGCCGTCGGTCAGCTCAGGAATGTCGAAGGAGTAGCGGGCCACGCCCGAGTTCACGTCCGTTCCCACCAGACCCAGCAGCAGGCCCAGCACGATCATGCCCACCGCCTTGAGCAGCGAGCCCGAGGCCAGCACCACGGCACCGATCAGGCCCAGGGTCATCAGCGAGAAGTACTCGGCAGGGCCGAACATGAAGGCCACTTCGGTCAGCGGAGGCGCAAAGGCAGCCAGAATCACGGTGCCCACGCAGCCCGCAAAGAACGAGCCAATGCCCGCCGCTGCCAACGCCGGCCCCGCTCGCCCTTTTCGGGCCATCTGGTAGCCATCGATCACGGTCACCACCGAGGACGATTCGCCCGGCAGGTTTACCAGAATGGCGGTGGTCGAGCCACCATACTGCGCGCCGTAGTAGATACCGGCCAGCATGATCAGCGCGGCCACGGGGGGCAGCGCGTAGGTGGCGGGCAGCAGCATGGCGATGGTGGCCACAGGGCCAATGCCAGGCAGCACGCCGATCAGGGTACCCAACAGACAGCCGACAAAGCAGTAGATCAGGTTTTGGAAAGTGAAGGCCACACCGAAACCGGTGGCCAGGTTATTGATCAGATCCATGGTCCTGGCTCCTCTTAACCGGTAATGAAGCTAGGCCACACGGGGAACTGCAGATTCAGTGCCCACACGAAAGCGACGTAACTGCCAACGGCCAGGATGGTGGCCAGAATGAACACTTCCTTGGCGCGGAACTCATGCCCCGCCATGCTGGCAATGAAGACCAGTGCATAGATGGCAACAATCAGGCCCATGGCTGGAATACCGAGCGTAGGCACGCCAACCAGCAGGATGCCGAATGCAAAGTTCGCCAGCAGAATGAAGAACACCTGCTTCCATGCCCATTTACCGATGGGATCACCGTCCCGGGGGCCACTGGTGAGGCCCTTGAAGGCGACGGCCGCACCAATCACAGCAAGCAGAATGCCCAGAATCAGCGGGAAGTAACCTGGCCCCATGCGAGCGCCTGTACCGATCGTGTAGTTCTTTGCGCCCACTGCGAACGCAATCCCCACCGTCATGTACATGATGCCCGCCCAAAAGTCTTTTTGGCTCTTGAGTTTCACTATGTCTCCAAACGAAAATATGGATGTTGTGCATTGTGGATGCTGACAGTTGGCTGACAGATGTGGATTCCACTTACGATTGGACACAGGAAAACCCTAGGTCAAAACGCCGCCCCCAACCGCAGCGCCATGATTCACAAGCAATTACGGGCACGGCTGTATTTCCGGGATTCTCTAGCCCCGGAAATTTTTTATGAGACCGGCCACCACCGCGCCATCGGCGCACGGCAGAACTTTGCTTTTGATAACAGCCCGAACGACTGGCAGACAGGCTGAAGAGCCAGTGGCTGTCAGCGGTCGCCCATCTCGATGGGCGGCGTGCTCGCGATGACTTCCTCGAAGGTGGTCATGCCTTCGGATACGCGCAGTGCGCCCGCCAGGCGCAATGGGTGCATGCCGTCCTTTACCGCCTGGCGGCGCAGGGCAGACATGGAGGGCGAGATATGCACCTGGTCCTTGATCGCCTCGCTGACCGTCAGCAACTCATACAGGCCCATGCGGCCACGGTAGCCGGTATTGCGGCACTCGTCACAGCCCACGGGCTTGTAGGGCCTGTACTCGCGCTTGATCTTCCAGGGGTGGATGGCGTTGTTCAGCGCATCCACCGTGCTTTCTTCATCAGGCTGCTTGCAGGTTTCGCACAGGGTGCGTACCAGGCGCTGGGCCAGCACGCCCAGCATGGTGGCATTGATCAGGTAAGGCGGCACGCCCAGCTCCATCAGGCGGCTGATGGCGCTGGGGGCATCGTTGGTGTGCAGGGTGGAGAACACCAGGTGACCGGTCAGCGCCGCCTGCACCGCCATCTCAGCCGTCTCCAGATCGCGGATTTCGCCCACCATGATGATGTCCGGATCCTGGCGCATCAGCGCGCGCAGCCCTTCGGCAAAGCTGAAATCAAGTACCGGCTGCACCTGCGTCTGGTTGAAGGAGGGCTCGATCATTTCGATCGGGTCTTCCACCGTCGAGACGTTCACCTCCTCCGTCGCCAGCCGCTTCAGCGTCGAGTACAGGGTTGTCGTCTTGCCCGAGCCGGTGGGGCCGGTCACCAGAATGATGCCGTGCGGACGCGATACCAACTGCTCCCAGCGCTGGGCGTCATGTGGGGTGAAGCCCAGTTCGGCCAGATCCTTGACCGTGTTTTCCGGGTCGAAGATACGCATCACCATCTTCTCGCCAAATGCGGTCGGCAAGGTCGAGAGGCGCATTTCCACTTCGTCGCCCAGGGTGTTGCGGGTCTTGATGCGGCCGTCCTGCGGGCGGCGCTTCTCCACCACATCGATACGGCCGAGCAGCTTGACACGCGAGACGATGGCGTTGTGCACGCCAATGGGCATCTGGTAGACCTTGTGCAGCACGCCATCAATGCGGAAGCGGATCACCGCCTGGTCGCGGCGCGGCTCCAGATGAATATCGCTGGCGCGCTGCGAAAACGCAAACTGCCACAGCCAATCGACCAGCCGGATGATGCCTTGGTCATTGGCATCGAACTGCTGGTTGGCGTTGCCCAGATCGACCAGTTGCTCAAAATTGCCGATGCTCGATAGCGAGCCACTCAGTTTGTTGGCCGCCTTGACCGATTTGGCCAGTGCAAAGAACTCGCTGCGGTACCTGTCGATATCCTTGGGGTTGGCGAGTACACGGCGTACCTTGCGCCGTGCCTGGCGTTCCACCTCGCCCACCCACTCGTCGATCCAGGGCTCCTTGACGGCAATCACCACCTCCTGGGAGGAGGCCTGCACCGGCAGGATGCCGTGGCGCTGGGCATACGGCGCGCCCATGGTTTCGGCCACCTTCGCCGCATCGGTCTTGAGTGGATCGATCTTGTAATAAGGCAGGCCGCAGTGCTTGGCGACGAACTCGGTCAGCATCTCCACGTCGAGCGCCTTGCCATCCTGCGCGCGGGGCACCACCACGCTGGCCAGACGAACGATCGGATGCTGGCTGCTGGACGCATGGCTGCATCGCTCGATCGTGGCCTTGGCAATGGCCGAAGTGATCCAGCCATCTGCCTGCAGCCAGCTGATGATCTGCACCAGATCGAGCGGGCGCTGCATCAGCGCAGACTTGGCGCTGCGGCCAATGGGCGAGGATGCAGAACCTTGAGAAGCAGATGCCGCCGGTGCGCTCACGGGATCGTTGCTGTCCACCGTGCCGGGCACAAACACGGCAGAGCGCCGACCGGATGAGGCAGGCGGTGCAGGAGGGTCCGCATCCCTCGGCAAGCCAGCAGGGTCCACCAGCACCGTATGTTGAAAATCCGGCTCGTCATCCGACGGGTGATCTGGCGCGCCCATGGTGCAATCCCTCATGTCATAGTTGGTCTGCCGAGGTTATACCTGAAAGCCCGCGCAGGCGGGGTAAAGCTCAGACCGCCAGGGCCACCACAGGTTTAAAAACCTTCAACCATTTGAGTGCGGGCAAGCCAGTTGCCTGCTGTATGGCATCGGCACGCTGCACCAGCAGTTCGCGCTCCGGGCGGCTGGCGGTGCGTTGTGCCAGCACGACGGTATTGCCCTCTTTGGTGGCAGCAAAGCGCCATACGGCCTCATCGCCAAAAGCCTGCTGGATATTGGCCAGGCTGCGCGCATAGCTGTTGGTGCGGCCAAACAGGTTGACCGTCATGCAGCCTTCGTCGGTCAGCAGATTACGGCAATGCAGGTAGAAGTCGGGGCTGTCGAGCACCGGAGCCGCCGCCTCGTGGTCATACAGATCCACCTGCAAGGCGTCCACCGTCTGCAGATACTGGGGCTTCTGGATTTCTGCCCCCGCATCGCCGAGCACCACCTGCAATCTGTCGCTGTCGGGCGGCAGCTTGAACCACTGACGACATACAGAGATGACCTGCGGGTTCAGCTCCACCGCCGTGGTCGCCATGCCCAGCTTCTGCACGCAGAACTTGGTGGCCGCCGCCGCGCCCAGACCTAGTTGCATGGCGCGGCGCTCGGGTACGGTGGCCGGGTCTACCAGCAGCAACCAGGCCATCATGCGCTGCACGTATTCCAGGTCGATGTCGAATGGCTTCCTGATACGCATGGAGCCTTGCACCCAGGGCGTTCCCAGGTGCAGGTAACGGATGCCGTCGAAATCGGAAATGGTCACTTCAGGCAGCGCTGCATCGGCTGCCACGGTTTTTCTTTTGGTCATGGTGCGGGCATTATCTGCATTTGGCCTTGCAGTCGCGGATCGTTGGCCGAAAACTCCAGCAACAGGTCGATCAAGGCCCTCACCCGCGCAGGCAGATGGTGCTGCGGCCATATCAGCGAAATATCGTGCGAACCCGCCTGCCACTGCGGCAGCACCGACACCAGACTGCCCTGCTCCAGATAGCTCGCGCAGGCCCACAGCGGGGCAAACAGCAGACCCAGCCCACTGGCCGCCATGGTGGCAGCCACCGCTACATCGTTGACCATGCCACGCATCGCAGCGCCATAGAGCGACTGGCTGTAGACCTCCCCCGTCTGGCTGTGCGCAAGGCGCAACTGGCGCAGTGGATCGGCCACAATCCAGCGATGCCCGGCCAAATCCTGCGGACCGTTGATGGGTGCAGCCTGGGCCAGGTAGCCGGGGGATGCCAGCAGCCCCATGGCAGCATGGCCCAGCCTGCGCCCTGTCAGGCTCGAATCGGCAAGCGAGCCAACGCGGATGGCCAGATCGGCCCCCTGCTCCAGCAGGTCCTCCCGCAGATTGGACAGGCGCAAGTCCAGTTGCACACCCGGGTAGCGCGCCAGAAACTCCTGCCATACCGGCAGCAACAGACCTTTGGCCAGATTCATGGGCGCCAGCACACGCACCATGCCTTGCACCTGGGTAAGGCTCTGCTCCAGATTCTGCGTGGCCTGTGCCAGCGACTGCAACAGCGGGCTGCAGCGCTCGAAGTAGGCCTGGCCCTCGGGCGTTGGCAGCATGCGGCGTGCACTGCGGTGCAGTAGCTTGCATCCCAGTTGGCGCTCCAGTTGCTGCAGTCGGCGTGTCACAGTCGCTGGCGGTAGTCCGGCCCGGCGTGCCGCTGCGCTCAGGCTGCCGCTTTCCACAATGGCGACAAACAAGGCCAGATCATCGAACATGATTTCAAATATGGAATTTAAAAATGATAATTTATCTCTTTTTTCTAATTTAATCAGAATCTACACTGCGGGCCATTCACAAGAAAGGCTTCGCACACCATGTCTCTCGCACTCAAACAACGACTGCTGACTTCCATGCTGATGTCTCTGCTGCTCAGCGGGCTGATGACCGCCTGGGTCACCTGGCTGAACCTGGGTTTCACCGCACATTTTGTCGGCCTGTGGCTGCATGCCTATGCATGCGCCTGGCCAGCGGCCTTCGTCATCGTGGTGCTGCTCGGCCCATGGGTGCAAAGGCTGTCACTGCGCCTGCTGCAAAGCCATGCGGGCACGCCCATGCCCCTGGCCCGTGTTCAGACCGGCAAGCCGCAGTGACGCAGCACCTCGCGCCAGCCCTCCAGCTTGCGCTGCATGCTCCATGAGGCATTGGCCGGGCTGGTGGATGGCAGCCGGTACACCGGTAGACCAAGGATGGCCTGAACGGACCTGGCATGGCGAAAGCTCTCGCCGCCATTGTGGGCGGCTGCCACCAGTTGCGGGCAATGGGCCTTCAGCGCGGCAAAATCGTTGACCGTGGCATTGCGGATGGCGCTGTCCAGGCTGCCGGCGCGCTCGCAACTGGCGTAGACATCCCACAGCCCCAGCCCGCGCGCCAGCAGCCACTCGCAGCGGCCCGCATAATCCTGCGGCTGCGGGTACTGTGGCCACAGCTGCGCCAGAATGGGCCAGAAGTGGTTGCGCGGGTAGGCATAGTATTGCTGGGCACCCAGCGATGCAGCGCCGGGAAAGCTCCCGAGGATCAGCACCCGAGTCTCTGCCCCCACCACCGGCGACAGGCCATGCAGCACCAGCGAAGACTGCTCGCGCCCGTCAGCCATGGCGCGCTCCTGCCAGCAGAGCGCCCAGCTTGGGCAGTACCCGGCAAGCATTGGCCGTGGTGATTTGCATCCAATCTTGTAGCATTTCGCGCTTGTTTGATGACCCCTGGGCGCGTATTTCCTGCAAAACCTGCGCAATGCGCGGTATCTCGGCAGGCTGGTTGCGCCCCTGCGGCACGCCCTGCGCGCGCTGTTCGGCCGTGGTGTAGAGCCAATGCGGGGGGATATCCGGCGCGTCGGTCTCGACGACGATGCTCTCCATCGGCACTCCTTGCAACAAGCGACGCAGGTGAAGCGCCCGGTCATAGGTGAGCGCACCGCCAAAGCCCAGCGCAAAGCCGCGTTCCACGAACTGCTGCGCCTGCTGCAGGCTGCCATTGAAGGCATGGGCAATGCCACCCACCACCGGCCACTGCCGCAAGGCCTTGAGCAACTGGTCGCTGGATTTACGCACATGCACGATCACCGGCAGGTCAAAGCGGCGCGCCAGCTTGAGCTGCTCCTGGTAGAACCAGGTCTGCCGTTCTGAATCCAGGCCTTCGACAAAGAAATCAAGCCCTATCTCGCCGATGGCCACAAGGCGCGGGTCATCGCGGCAGTCTTCCAGCATTTGCGCCAGTGCGTCGATATCACGCTCATGCGCACGACCCGGGCCGGTATAGAGCGGGTGAATGCCCAGCGCGTAGCTGTCACCCCAGCGATGGGCCAGCTCACGCACCGTCTCCCAATCCATGCGGCCAATGGCAGGGATGACACAGTGCGCCACACCGGCGGCACGCGCAGCCTCGCGCAGCGGGTCGCGATCAGGGTCAAACTCGGGCGCGTCCCAGTGGCAGTGGGTGTCGATCCAGAAGCTCACGATATGCGGCTATGCTCGTCCATCAAACGCTATCAAAATATGAGCAATCAGCGTTCACTGGTTGAGCGCCGACAGCCCATTTCATTCAAATCTGCCGTTGGCCATGCGTACGGCGCGGTCGCAGCGCTTTGCCAGTTCGCCATCGTGCGTCACCATCACAAACGCGGTGCCCTGCTCGCGGGCGAGCTGTATCATCAGCGCAAACACGGTATCAGCGGTGGAGCGGTCCAGGTTGCCGGTAGGCTCATCCGCCAGCACGCAGGCCGGTTGCGTGACGAGCGCCCGCGCAATGGCCACGCGCTGGCGCTCGCCGCCCGACAATTCGGCCGGGCGGTGCTGCACGCGGTCCTTCAGGCCCACGGCCGCCAGCATGGCTTCGGCGCGCGCCGTGCACGCTTCATAAGGCATGCGGCGGATGCGCAACGGCATGGCCACATTGTCGAGGGCGCTGAACTCGGGCAGCAGATGGTGAAACTGGTAGATGAAGCCCAGGTGCTGGTTGCGCAACTGACCCTGCCGCGCAGGGCTCAATTCGCCCAGCAACTGGCCCTTCAGGCGCACCGAGCCGCTGGTGGGCTCATCGAGCCCACCCAGCAGGTGCAGCAAGGTGGATTTGCCCGAGCCGGAGGCCCCCACGATGGCCAGCGTTTCGCCAGCGCGTACCTCCAGATCGATGCCCTTGAGCACCTCCACATCCAGAAGTCCTTCGGAGAAACGCTTGGTCAGGCCGCTGGCCTGCAACACCACAGAAGAATCATTCATAACGCAGGGCCTCCGCAGGGTTGACGCGGCTGGCGCGCCAGCTCGGGTACAGCGTGGCCACAAAAGCCAGAATCAGCGAAATCACGGTGATCGGCACGATGTCGGCGCTTTGCGGCTCGCTCGGCATGCGGCTGATCAGGTAAATATCCTTGGGCAGGAAGCTGGTGTGCAGCGCCCGCTCGATGGCAGGCACGATCACATCGATGTTGCAGGCAATCAGCAAACCCAGCGCCAGGCCCGCCAGGGTGCCGATCACCCCGACCAGTGCGCCCTGCACCACGAACACGCCCATGATGCTTTTGGGACTGGCGCCCAGGGTTCGCAGGATGGCGATATCGGCGCGCTTGTCGGTCACGGTCATCACCAGGGTCGTCACCAGATTGAAGGCTGCCACGGCCACGATCAGGGTGAGGATGATGAACATCATGCGTTTTTCCACCTGCACGGCTGCAAACCAGGTCTTGTTCTGCTGCGTCCAGTCGCGAATCAGCAAATGGCCGCTGAGCGTCTTGGCCAGTTGCTGCACCACTTCGGGCGCATCATGCAGGTTCTTGAGCTTGAGGCGCACGCCGGTGGGGCCTTCCAGCCGGAAAAGCTTGGCAGCATCCTCGTAGTGCATCAGCACCAGGGCGGAGTCGTACTCATAGTGGCCCGAGTTGAATGTGCCCACGACATTCATCTGCTTGAGGCGCGGCACCACGCCCGCCGGAGTAACCTGGCCGCTGGGCGCCACCAGCGTGACCTGGTCTCCCGGCTCCACGCCCAGGATGCGCGCCAGCTCCGATCCCAGCACCACATTGAAGCTGCCGGGCGTGAGCGCCTGCAGGGCTTGCTGCTGGATGCCGGTGGCCATGTCGGTCACCTCGGGCTCCAGCGCCGGATCGATACCGCGCAGCAAGGCGCCGCGCATGTCTTCCCCACGCGCCACGAGCGCCTGGGCCGCCACGAAGGGGGCTGCACCGATGACATTGGGGTTCTGCCGCGCCTCGGCCATGGTCTTGGCCACGTCGGGCAGGGAATCGCCGCCGGGCGTGAAGATTTCGATGTGCGAGACCACGCTGAGCATGCGGTCGCGCACCTCTTTCTGGAACCCGTTCATCACGGACAGCACGATGATGAGGGCTGCCACCCCCAGCGCAATGCCCAGCATGGACACACCCGAGATGAATGAAATGAACCCGTTGCGACGCGTGGCACGCCCCGCCCGGGTGTAGCGCCAGCCCAGCGCCAGCTCATAGGGAATCTGCATATGTTTTTGTAGCCATCATGGCGGCGGAAGCCACCGCTTGCAATCCAGCATTGTGGCATCGCTGACAATAGGCCCATGTCGGAATTCCAGCATTTGATCATTTCCTACGCAGCCTCCGACGAGGAGGGCTGCCAGCAGGCGCTGCAAGACCTTGCACTGCCCCGGCTGCAGCAGTGGCTCAAAACCCTGCAGCCCGCCGCCACCGACAGCGGCGAGACCGAGGATTTTGCCCCGCCGCACGAACGCGCCCTCGCCCGCGCCCTGCAACTGCCCGCCCGCGCCACGCCGTGGGCAGCGCTGCACCAGCTGCAGCAAGGCGCCACGCCCGGCGATGCCGCCTGGGCCTTCATCACCCCTTGCCATTGGCATATTTCGCCCGACCAGGTCCGCATGAGCGAGCTGGCAGCCGCGCAGATGCACGAGGCGCAGTCGCGCGAGTTGCTTGCCATCATGGCGCCCTGGTTTGCCGAGGACGGCATCACCCTCGCCTATGACCGCGCAGACCGCTGGCTGGCGCAGGGCGAGGTATTCCGGTGCCTGGAAACCGCTTCGCTGGATCGCATTGCCCTGCGCGATGTGCGACCCTGGCTGCCCAGCAAGGACCAGGCCGCCGTGCTGCACCGCCTGCAGACCGAAATGCAGATGCTGCTCTACACCCATGCCTGGAGCGACGCGCGCGAGGCTGCGGGCCAGGCGCCCATCAATTCCTTCTGGGTGCATGGCGCCGGCGCCCTGCCTTCCGGCTACCAGTTGCCCGCCACCATGCCGGTACTGAATACTGATTTGCGCAATGCAGCGCTCACCGGCAACTGGCCTGCCTGGCAAAAGACCTGGCAGCAGCTCGATGCCAGCCTGCCTGCAGCCGCCCCTGCCAGACTCACCTTGTGCGGCGAAAAAAATGCAGTCACGCTGGAGCATATCCCTGGAGGACTGCTCCAGAAAATCAAACAACTGTTTGGCAGCCAGCATGCTGCCGATATGCTCCGTTCACTATGAAAATCCTAGCAAGAGATATCCCGCCACGTACCGCCTGGGCGCTGGAGCAGGCAGGCGTGCATCCGCTGCTCGCCCGGCTGTTTGCCGCGCGCGGCGTACAGGCCGCTGCCGAGCTGGACGATGGTCTGGCCCAATTGCTCTCGCCCGCCGACCTGCTTGGCGCGCAGGATGCCGCCCGCCTGCTGGCCGACGCCATTGAGCAGCAGGCGCGCATCTGCGTGGTGGCCGATTACGACTGCGACGGTGCCACCGCCTGCGCCGTGGCCCTGCGCGGGCTGCGCATGCTGGGTGCGGGCAACGTGCGCTACCTGGTGCCCGACCGCGTGGTGGACGGCTACGGTCTCACCCCTGCAATCGCCGAGCGGGTGCACGAGTTGGGCACCGATGTACTGGTGACCGTGGACAACGGCATCGCCAGCGTGGATGGCGTGGCCCGCGCCAAGGCGCTGGGCCTGACGGTGATCGTGACTGACCACCACCTGCCTGCAGCCACCCTGCCCGCAGCGGATGCCATCGTCAACCCCAACCAGCCAGCCTGCGGCTTTGCCAGCAAATCCATCGCAGGTGTCGGCGTGATGTTCTATGTGCTGATGGCCTTGCGCGCCGAGTTGCGCAGCCGTGGCGCTTTTGAGGATGCGGGCACTCCCTCGGGAAGCAATGCAGCGCATGCAGCGCCACACGCAGCGGCAAAACGGCCTCAGCCCCGGCTGGACACCCTGCTGCCCCTGGTGGCACTGGGCACGGTGGCCGATGTGGTCAAGCTCGATGCCAACAACCGCCGCCTGGTAGCCCAGGGCCTGCGCCGCATCCGTGCGGGCCAGATGCCGCCAGGCCTGGGGGCCCTGTTCTCGGCCGCCAGCCGGCGCGCGGCAGCCGCCAGCACTTTTGATTTCGGCTTTGCCCTGGGCCCGCGCATCAATGCCGCAGGGCGCCTTGCGGATATGACGATCGGCATCGAATGCCTGCTGACGGAGGACGCATTGCGCGCCGACGAACTGGCACGCCAGCTCGACGCCATCAACCGCGAGCGCCGCGATATCGAAAGCGGCATGCGCGAGCACGCCATGCTGCTGGTCGAGGAACTGTTTGAAGAAGGCGAGGAGCCGCCTCCCGCCGTCAGCGTGTTCGACCCGGATTTCCACGAAGGCGTGGTCGGCATCGTGGCGTCACGCATCAAGGACAAGCTGCACCGCCCCACCTTCGTCTTTGCCGCCAGCAGTGCGCCGGGGCATGAGCATGAGCTCAAAGGCTCGGGCCGCTCGATCGCAGGTTTTCACCTGCGCGACGCGCTCGACCTGGTTGCCAAGCGCCACCCGGGCGTGCTGATCAAGTTTGGCGGCCATGCCATGGCGGCAGGCTGCACGATTGCAGAAGAACATTTTGAGGTGTTCGAGCAGGCGCTGGCACAGGTGGCGCAGGAGTGGCTGGACGAGCGCACGCTCACCCGCCAGATGGAAACCGACGGCCCGCTGCCCGCGCAGTTTCGCCGTACCGAGACCGTGGACGCGATCAACAGCCAGGTCTGGGGCCAGGGCTTTGCGCCTCCGACCTTCAGCGAAGAGCTGGAGGTGATCAGCCAGCGCCTGGTGGGCGAAAAGCATCTGTCCCTCAAGCTGCGCCACCAGGGCGAAATGGTGGACGGCATCTGGTTCGGCCATACCGAGCCGCTGCCTGCCAAGGTGCTGCTCGCCTACCGTCTCGACATCAACGAATGGCAGGGCCAGCGCAAGCTGCAGTTTCTGGTGGAAGGTGCGCAGTTGACCGCTGGGTAGAAAACCCTGGCTGCAAGTCGCCTACGCCCCCGCAGAGCACTGCAAGCTTGTAGGCAATCGAAAATTTGCAGAAGCCCAAACACCTGCGCGTAGCTACAGCTCAGCCACCTTGCCGCCAGGGAGTGCTATAGTTTTTAAAATGCTGCATCGGCATGAAAGCAGTCCGCTGCAGCTGCGTTTTTTTACTGAAAAAATGGCGCTCTCGCATATCCAGAAAGCGCCACTTGCTATTGATTTCATATCAATAGCGCACCACACCACCATCATCCATGAGCAATATTTCCGTAGCCGTACTTGGAGCCGGCATGGTCGGCGTTGCAACGGCACTGGCGCTGCAGAAAAAGGGCTTCCAGGTTACCTTGCTGGACAGGCGTGCACCCGGCGAGGAAACCTCGTATGGCAACGCGGGCGTGATTGCCCGCAGCTCGTTGATGCCATTCAACAACCCTGCCCTGTTCGGAAATTTGCCGACCTTGCTGAAGAACCAGAGCACCGGCTTTCGCTACCGCCCGCAGTTTCTGTTGCACAACCTGGGCTGGGCAGCGAAGTTTCTGGCCAATGCCCGCGCCAGCATGTTCCGCGAAACCACCACCGCACTCGACGGCCTCATCCGTCTGTCGATGACCGAGCATGCCCAACTGCTGCGCGCAAGCGGCTCCGCGCATCGCATGCGCGACAACGGCTACCTGATGGCCTACCGGCAGGCGGCCGCCCTGGGAGGCGCAGCACTGGCCCGCGAGCGCATGGCACATTTCGGCGTTTCGACCGAGGTGCTGGAGCGCGACCATATCCGCCAACTGGAGCCCGCGCTCAACCCTATCTTTGAGCGCGCGCTCTGGATCAAGGACACCTGGTCGGTCGACAACCCGGGCGCTGTTGTCAAAGCCTATGCCGAACTGTTCCGCAAGCAAGGCGGGCAGATTCTGCAGGCCCGCGTCAAGACGCTGGAGCCTCTGGCGGGCAGCCGCTGGCGCGTGGTGGGCGATGCCGGTGGCGCGGTGGAAGCCGACCGGATCGTCGTCGCCCTGGGCCCCTGGAGCCGCAACTTCATGGCCACCTTGGGGGTGCATGTGCCCATGGCCTATGAGCGCGGCTACCACATGCACTTTGCGCCGCCTGCTGCCTGCAACATCAGCCGCCCCATTTACGACACCGCCGGCGCCTACGTGATGACGCCCATGGAGCAGGGCCTGCGTGTGAGCAGCGGTGTGGAGCTGACCGACCTGGATGCCCCGCCCAATCCGCTGCAGCTGGATCTGGCAGAAGCCGCAGCCCGCCAGGCCATCGACATGGGTGCACGGCTGGAGCCCACGCCCTGGCTGGGCCGTCGCCCCACCCTGCCCGACAGCCGCCCCAT
This sequence comes from Comamonas sp. 4034, assembly GCF_050434545.1. Lineage (NCBI taxonomy): Bacteria > Pseudomonadati > Pseudomonadota > Betaproteobacteria > Burkholderiales > Comamonadaceae > Comamonas > Comamonas sp. 4034. The sequence goes on from NZ_JBNDIT010000012.1 coordinate 118,151, forward strand.
CATCGGCGCCATGCCCGGCAAGCGCAACCTGTGGCTCGCCTTTGGCCACCAGCACATCGGCTTCAGCACCGGGCCCGGCACCGGCGCCATTTTGGCAGCCCTGATGAATGGCGAGGCCGCCCCCGTGGATGCGACTCCGTTCCGGGCGGAGCGGTTTCTGAAAGCTTGACCTGCGTCATTGCGGCAGAAGCCAAGCACACGGCGCTGCAAAGTGACGCAGCAGAGGGCTTGACGTCACCCTCAACGCTGCTATCAAAAACAAAGCCCTGGCGCGCAATCCATGTACGCCAGGGCTTGGTTTGAATAGCTTCTGTTCAGCCCAAGGCAGCCCAGCGCGCGGCCAGCAGGCTCACCACATCGTGCACTGGCAGGCCGGTTGCCTGCGCCACGGCATCGCGGTAGACCGGCATGTTGGTGCATTCCAGAACCAGCGATTGGATCTGGGGATGCGCCTGTTGCAGTGCCACGGCAGCGGCAACCACATCGCGCTCGGCCTGGGCAAGATCCATGTCAGCCTCGTTTTGCAGAATGCGCGTGGCAAATTCACTGCCAGGCGCCACGCCTTGCACGGGCGTTCCCGCAGGTACGCCAGCGGCCTGCAGGATGCGCGGGGTCAGCGACGCTGCAGCAATCGTCACGACACCGGGCACGGGCAGGTCTGCGCATTGCAGAAGGCTGGAGCTGACCACCGGCACCGCCACGCTTTGCGCCAGCAGGCCCTGGTAAGCCGCCAGAAATCCACAACTGGTGGAAATGAGCGCTGCGCCTTCGGCCTCCAGCTGCTGCGCGGCTTCCACAAAGGGCTGCACAAAGCGCGGATCGGCCTCCTGCACAATCTTGACCGGCAATGCACCTTCGACCTTCAGCATGCGGACTGGAATACCCAACTCCGCCCAGGTTTGCGGGTTACCGATATCGCCAGGAGGCCGTGGAAAGCGCGTATCCAGCATCAGAATGCCGAGAAACGGCGCCGGCCGCCTGACGGCTGTTTGGCTGGAGCCCATCAGCCGCCCAGGTTGGGCATGGTGGGCAGTGCACCGCGGCGGTCGATCTTGCGGCTCAGAACCACCGAGGTATAGGTCTGCCGAATGCCATCGATCAGGCCAATGCGGTCGAGCAGCGCGTCGAGCTTTTCATTGGAGTCGCAGCGCAGAAAGATCATGTAGTCGTGCTGACCGGAAACGGCCGAGACTTCTTCCACCTCGGGAATGCCTTCGAGCACCTGCATCACCGATTGCGCCGTCTTGGGCATGACGGAAATGCCGCAATAGGCTCGCACAGCCGATTGTTCGAGCTTGCTGCCCAGGCGCACCCCGTAACCGGCAATGACGCCTTCCTTTTCAAGCCGCGCAATGCGGGCCACGACGGTGGTGCGCGCCAGGTTGAGCTTGCGGGCCAGCTTGGCCGTGGATTCACGGGCATCGGCCTGCAGCAAGGCGAGCAGCTTGCGGTCGATGTCGTCAAGTCGAAAATCCATTCCTTGTTCCCTCTTCTTAAGCAGTGTGGCCGATGATACGGCCCAAAAAGCTGCGCGTGGCTTCCTCGCGCGGATTGTCGATGACTTGCGATGGCGGCCCTTCTTCGACCACCACGCCATCGCGCATGAAGACGACCTTGTCGGCCACCTCGCGCGCAAAGGCGATTTCGTGCGTCACGAGGATCATGGTCATGCCGTCTTTCGCCAGCGACTGGATGACCTGCAGCACCTCGCCCACCAGCTCCGGGTCCAGCGCCGAGGTGGCTTCGTCAAACAGCATTACCGAAGGCTGCATGGCCAGCGCACGGGCAATGGCCACCCGCTGCTTCTGGCCGCCCGAGAGCTGATCGGGCACCATGTGCGCGCGCTCGGCCAGCCCCACCTTCTGCAGCAAGGCTTGGGCACGGGCCTCGGCCTCCGCCTTGGGCAGGCGCAATACGGTGATCGGCCCTTCCATCACGTTTTTCAGCACGCTCATGTGCGGAAACAGGTTGAAGTGCTGAAACACCATGCCGGTTCTCGCACGAAAACCGGCCAGCACCTTGTCCTTGGGCAGTTGCGTGGCGCTGCCGTTGAAGGCGAGCGACTGCGCATCCACGCGGATGTCACCGCCGTCCGGCACCGTCAGCAGATTGATGCAGCGCAGCAAAGTGGATTTGCCCGAGCCCGAAGGGCCGATCAATGCAACCACCTGGCCGCGGTTCACTTCCAGGCAGATGTCCTTGAGCACTTCGAGCTTGCCGAAGGACTTTTTCAGACCCTTGATACAAATGAGCGGTTGGTCCTGCATCTCAGGCCTCCTTGGCAGTCAGGTTGCCGTGTTCCAGACGCTTGGCCCACAGGGTGATCGGGAACAGGATCACGAAATACGCAATCGCGATGAAGGTGTAGACCTCCAGCGGACGGTAGGTGTCGTGCGCAATCACCTGGCCCTGGTAGAGCAGATCCGGCACTGCCAGCACCATCAGCAGCGAAGTGTTCTTGAGCTGCAGAATGGATTGGTTGACGAGCGGCGGAATCATCTTGCGAAAAGCCTGTGGCAGGATGATGCGGCGCATGACCTGCCCGCGCGTCATGCCGATGGCCTGGCCGGCCTCGGTCTGGCCAATGTCCGTGGAGATGATGCCTCCCCGGATGATTTCAGAATAGAAGGCCCCGCCATACAGCGACAGGCACAGCGCAGCCGCCACCGGCGCGCTCATCTCGATGCCGGTGAGCACCGGCAACGCATAGTAGAACCACACCAGCTGCACCAGTACCGGCGTGCAGCGGAACACCTCCACAAAGGCGCGCAGCGGCACAGTGACCACTTTGTGGCGCGAGAGCCGACCCAGCCCCGCGACCAGTCCGATCGCCAGTCCGCCCAGCACACAGATCACCGTGAACAGCAGGGTGTAACCGATTCCACCCACCAGCAAGGTGCGGTACTTCCAGAGGAAGCCAAAGTCCCATTCGTACATATCTCAACCAACCTTGAACGCATACACCCCGGAACGGCGCAATGCCATGCCGGGGTGCGTCGCACAGGCCTGGGGCCCATGCATGTACATGCTTAAAACTTCACTTCCTTGGGGAAGGCGTCGGCCTTCACGCCGGCGAGCTTTTCCATGTTCTTGAGCACCACGGACTGGATCTCACCCTTGCTGCGGGCCTCATCCAGCCACTCATTCACGGCGTTCTCGAAATCCTTGTTCGCTTCCTTGCGCAGGCCCACATTGGTGTTGGCGGTCTCGACAGGCGTTGGCACATACACCGTGCCCACATCGGGGCGCTTGGCAACCAGTGGCTGCGACAGCAGCACCACCAGCACCTGGCAGTCGGAGCGGCCCGTCTGCACCGACATGGTGGCAGCGCCCGAGCTTTCCAGGCGCGAGATGCTGGCCTTGGGCAGCGCGCGGGTGGCAAACTGGTCCTGGTTGGAGCCAATGTCCACGACGACCTTGGCCTCCGGCTTGTTCAGTTGCTCCCAGGTCTTGACCGGCTCATGGCCCTTCTTGCACACGGCTGTGAAGGTATTGTTCAACAGGGGCTTGGAGAAATTCACCACCTCCTGGCGCTGCGGTGTCGGCGCCAGGGCAAACATCAGGTCGATCTTGTTGGACTGCAGGTCCAGCACGGAATTGCCCCAGGTCGTTTCCACAAACTTGACCTGCACGCCGAGCTTCTTGGCCAGGCTTTCACCAAAATCGGGGCCAAAGCCTTCCCATTTTTGCGAGACCAGATCCTTGTTGAAGTAAGGAATCGCGCCAGCCACGGTCCCCACGCGCAACTCCTTGGTACGCTTGACGCGTTCCATGGTCGACTCCTGCGCCATGGCTGTGCCCGCGACCGCAACGCCAGCAACCGCCAGCGCGGCCACACCCATCCACCTTTTGACAGCAAACATTCTGATTCCCCGCTCGCAGTGTTGCACCGCGCAATGTAAAAACCGACAGTGTATTCCTCTGAAAACCCTGGTGAAAAATACAAAACGTCGAGATGTATCAATATTTTCGTCAGACTGACGAAAAACTGACAATTTAGGGGTTAATACCGACTTTCGACGGGGGCGCCAGGGCTCAACCTGGCCGGGCTTTGGGAATCCAGAAGCGCCTATCGGCCTGCACGCCTACAATGTAGCGGTGCCTTCTACTCTCAACGCTGACCTGCATTGCCACTCCACCTTCTCCGACGGAACCCTGACGCCGGTGCAATTGGTTGCGCGCGCCAGCGAATGCGGTGTGCAATTGTGGGCACTGACCGACCATGACGAAGTCAGCGGTCTGGCCCAGGCGCAACAAGCGGCAAGCGCAGCGGGTCTTGACTTCCTGACTGGTGTGGAAATCTCGGTCACCTTCATCGAAACCACCGTGCACATTGTCGGCCTGGGTTTTGATGCGGACAACGCCGCTCTGCAGGCAGGGCTGGCCCGCACCCGGGGCGGCCGCGAGCAGCGCGCACGCGAAATGGCGGCCGGTCTTGCCCAAGCGGGCATTGCAGACGCATTCGAAGGCGCTTTGCGCTACGTAGGCAACCCCGATCTGATTTCACGCACGCATTTTGCGCGCTTTCTGGTGGATGCCAGGGTCTGCCGCGATACGAATGAAGTCTTTCGCAACTATCTGGTGGAAGGCAAACCCGGTTTCGTGCCGCACCGCTGGGCCCGGCTGCACGATGCCGTCCGCTGGATCGTGGACGCCGGCGGCATGGCCGTGCTGGCTCACCCCGCGCGCTACCGGCTGAACGCCACCGAGGAGTATGTGCTGTTCTCCGAGTTCAAACAGCATGGCGGCCAAGGCGTGGAAGTGGTCACCGGCAGCCACTTTCCTCACGAATACGGCAGCTACGCGGACAAGGCCCGCGAGTTTGGCTTGTACGCCTCGCGTGGCTCGGACTTCCACAGCCCGGCAGAGTCGAGCACCGACTTTGGCGCCCTCCCTCCGTTGCCCGCCGGCGTAACGCCCGTGTGGGATGCGCTGCAAGCGCGTATCATCCATCCATGAAATGCGGCTGTTGCGCTTGCACATCAAATGCCAACAGCTATCAAGATAAGAGCAAAAACAATTCCCCATCCGGAGTACCACCATGGCCCAGTACTTTGAAGTTCACCCCGACAATCCCCAGCCGCGCCTGCTCAAGCAGGCTGCGGCCATGCTCAAGGATGGTGGCATTCTGGCCGTGCCCACTGATTCCAGCTACGCCTTTGTCTGCCAGTTGGACAACAAGCAGGTGGTGGACCGGCTGCGCCGCATCCGCCAGATCGACGAGAAGCGCATGCTCACACTGCTGTGCAGCGACCTCTCGCAATTGGCCAGCTACGCCATGGTGGACAACCACCAGTTCCGCATCCTCAAGCTTGGCACACCCGGCCCCTACACCTTCATTCTGGATGCCACCAAGGAGGTTCCACGTCGTATCAGCCACCCCTCCCGCAAGACGATCGGCCTGCGTGTACCCGACCGTAAGGGCCTATTGATGCTTCTGGAACTGCACGGCGAGCCCTTGCTCTCGACCACCTTGATCCCGCCCGGCGAGACCGAGCCCTTGAACGATCCGCAGGAAATCCGTGAGCGCTTTGAATCACAGATCGAACTGGTGGTAGACGCCGGCCCCTGCCCGCTGGAGCCCACGACCATCGTGGATCTGACCCCCATGGGCACCGGTGGTGCCCCGGTTGTGGTGCGCGAAGGGCGAGGTCCACTTGCGCAGCTTGGCCTATGAGATTCTTTTATAAGCAAAATGGGCTGTCAGCATACAGCCAGTACGCGCAGGAACTTTTATTTTGATAGCATTTCTATCCGTTTCGCCAACCGAGGGGCCATTTCCAGCCTGATAGGCTAGACTGCCTCGGTTGCTGCACCGCAACAAACCATAAAACCTTGTGACCATCGTCCTGTGAATCCTGAACTGATCCAAAACGTCTTGATGTATGCGCTGCCCGTGCTGTTTTCCATCACGTTGCACGAAGCCGCGCATGGCTATGTGGCTCGTCATTTCGGTGACAACACTGCCGCGATGCTGGGGCGCATCACGCTCAACCCGCTCAAGCACATCGACCCGATCGGCACCATCGTCATGCCGTTGGCACTGTATTTCATGACTTCGGGTGCCTTTGTGTTCGGTTATGCCAAGCCCGTGCCAGTGGCCTTTGGCAATCTGCGAAACCCCAAGCGCGACATGATCTGGGTCGCGCTGGCCGGCCCGGCCACCAACTTCATTCAGGCTCTGCTCTGGGCGGTGGTACTGGGCATTCTGGCCATCACCGGACTGCACGAGCCGTTCTTCCTAGGCATGGCCAAGGCCGGTATCGCGGTCAATCTGGTGATGTGGGCATTCAACCTGTTCCCACTGCCCCCACTGGATGGAGGCCGTGTGCTGGTCGGATTGCTTCCCTACCGGCAAGCCGAGGCGGTTTCCCGGATCGAGCCTTATGGCTTTTTCATTGTGATGGGACTGGTCGTTGCCGGCGTCATCAGCGCCGTCTGGATGCGTCCGTTGATGTCGGTGGGCTACGCGATCGTGGACACCATTCTGAAGCTTTTTCTATAGACCGGCTAGCATGGCAACTGCACAGCGCCATTACGCCTCGCCATGGGTGCTCGGACGATAGTGCTACATTGCATCTCGCCACTGATATCTCTGGGCACAGACGCACAAAGCCTGTACCCCGGCTTATTTCCCCAATAACAGAACCATGCAAAAAACCCGTTTCCTCACCGGCATCACCCCATCGGGCACTCCCCATCTGGGTAACTATGCCGGTATGATGCGCCCGGCAATTGCGGCCAGTCGCGCCAAGGATGTCGAGAATTTCTATTTTCTGGCCGACTACCATGCCCTGATCAAGTGCCAGGACCCTGAGCGCGTCAATCGCTCGACCCTGGAGATCGCAGCCAGTTGGCTCGCCGCCGGACTGGATCCCGACCATGTGACCTTCTACCGCCAGTCGGACATTCCCCAGATCCCCGAGCTGACCTGGTTTCTGACCTGCGTCACCGGCAAAGGCCTGCTCAACCGCGCCCATGCCTACAAGGCCTCGCAGGACAAGAACCATGAAGCAGGCAAGGACAGCGATGACGGTGTGACGGCAGGCCTCTTCATGTATCCCGTGCTGATGGGTGCAGACATTCTGGCCTTCAACGCCAACAGGGTGCCCGTGGGCCGTGACCAGATCCAGCACATCGAGATGGCGCGCGACATGGCATCGAGCTTCAACCATCTGTATGGCGAGTTCTTCACGCTGCCGGAGGCCGCGATCGATGAACAGGTAGCCACCCTGGCAGGCCTGGATGGCCGCAAGATGAGCAAGAGCTACGACAACACGATTCCGCTGTTCTCGACACAGGCACAGCTCAAAAAGCTGATTGGCTCCATCGTCACCGATTCTCGGGCACCGGGCGAGCCTAAGGATGTGGAAGGATCGGCGTTGTTTCAGATCTACCAGGCCTTTGCCAGCGATGGGGAAACCGCAGCTCTGCGCCAGGCCTACGCCGATGGCATTGCCTGGGGCGATGCCAAGACCATGCTGTTTGAATGTGTGGATCGCGAAATTGCGCCCCTGCGCGAGCGCTACAACGACCTGATGGCCCATCCGCAGGAGGTGGAGACCATCTTGCTGCAAGGCGCCGAGAAAGCCCGTGCCTACTCTCAGCCGCTCTTGCACAAGCTGCGCGCCGCCGTTGGTTTGAGGCCACTGACCGTGGCGACCACCGCAACCACAGCCAAGGTTAGCACCAAGGCTGCGGCAGCATCCTTCAAGCAGTACCGCGAAAAGGATGGCAAGTTCTATTTCAAGCTGGTACGCGCAGATGGCGCCATACTGCTGCAGAGCCAGGCATTTGATGCACCACGCGATGCGGGTGTGATGATCGCCCAGTTGCAATCGCAACCAGAAACCTTGGGGCAGATCATGGATAACGTGCAATTGGGCGACAGTTTTTCGCTTTCTGACGTGCAATTGGCTCTAAAAGAGATAGCGGAAAGTTGATTAGCTGCCTATACTTCAAATGCAACGAAATGTTGTAACAGTTGAATAGGTGATGACCAGTTCGTTATTTGTACGAGCTGGGGTAGGTGATTAGATTTGCCTTTAAGATGGTTTATCTTATAAAGGCAAACTATTAAGTTTTTGGGAGAGAGCTACTATGAGGATTGTGGCGCTGGATGATGATCTGGTGGTGTTGGACATGCTCTCCAAAACCATGGAGGCGGAAGGCCACGCCTGTACGACCCATACCACTGGCGCGTCTTTGATGAAAGACATGCGCCGCGAAACCTACGACCTGCTGATTCTGGACTGGCAATTGCCCGATACGTCTGGCCCCGTGGTGGTGCGCTGGATCCGTGACAATGTCAGCCAGGAGTTGCCGGTGCTGTTCATCACCAGCCGGCAGGGTGAAGCCGACATTGTCGAAGGCCTGGAATCGGGCGCAGACGACTTCATGGTCAAGCCTCTGCGTGTTGCCGAATTGGTGGCGCGCGTACGTGCATTGTTGCGCCGTGCCTACCCGGCAGCCACCAAAGGCACCATGGAGTTTGGCCGTTACCGCTTCATGTCGGATTCACGCACACTTGAAGTCGATGGCAAACAGGTGGAGCTGAAAAACCGCGAGTACGATCTGGCGCTGTTCCTGTTCCAGAACATGGGACGCCTGCTCTCACGCGACCATCTGCGCGAAATCATCTGGGGCCAGAACTCGGATGTGATCTCTCGCTCACTGGACACCCATGTATCACGCCTGCGCACGCTGCTTGATCTGCGACCGGAAAATGGTTACGTGATCAATGCTGTCTACGGTGTAGGTTACCGTTTTGAAGCGGTCAAGCCGCAGGCTGAGGCCGTGCCGCCGAATTGAGCTGCCAAGCCATATACGCCTGCCGGCCAACCCACCCCCAGGGGGTGCGTTGGCCGTCTTGCCGCTATGGCACTGGCAGATGTGTGCCGCCTACCTGCGGCACAAAAGGATTTTTGATGTTTACAAACCTGCACGTGATGCTGCCCGTTTCGCTGCTAATAGCCCTGGGAGTGCTGCTGCCTCGCGCGGCTTGCGCGGCGTCGGCCGACCAGCTACCGGATATCCAGCACCGGGTGCAACCCGGCGACACCCTGGAAGGCGTGGCCAAGCGCTACCTGAAGGATCCGCAGCAGTGGCGCGCACTGGGAGATCTCAACCAGGTCAAGTACCCTACCCGCCTGCCCGTCGGCTCCACCATCGTCATACCGGCACGCCTGATCGGCTACCAGGACGTGATTGCCGAGCATGTCCAAGGGGATGCGCAGTTACGTTCGCCCTATATCGGCAAGGAAACGGGTTGGCAGCGACTCGTCCAAGGTGCCGTATTGACCGAAGGTGATGAACTGAAAGTGGCACCCGGCAGCTTTGTCACGCTGAAATTCGCCGATGGCAGTTCGGTGCGCATCAACGAGAAATCAGAGCTGAAACTCAGCGAGGTGCGCAAGAATGGTCGCACCCAGGAGCAGCAGTCGGTAGTGGACCTGAACAAGGGTGGAATCGAGTCACAGGTCACGCCCACCATCGAGCAACGCCGCAAGCGAAAGTTCGAGATCAAGACGCCCATGGCGACCACCAGTGTGCGCGGCACCGTGTTTTCAGTCAGCGTCTCCGATTCCGGCGAGGCCATCACCGCAGTTGACCACGGTGTGGTCGCGGTGGCCGGTAGTGCCGCAGCACGCGAAGTCTCCGTCACGGCCGGCAGAGGTATCGCCGTGCAGAACAATGGCCGTGTGGGTGCCATCGTGGATCAGCTCGCAGCGCCCAGCCTGCAAGGCAACCCGCCGGTGTTTGAGGACGCGGACTTTCTGACCATCCAGCTCAGCCCCGTGGAGCAAGCCCGCCAGTACCAGGTCAAGCTGGCGCACGATGCCAACATGCGGCAGGTGGTGCGCAGCCAGCGATTTAATACGCCGCTGGCCAAGTTCCCCGGCGTTGAAGACGGCAACTACTACGTCGCAGTCCGCGCGGTCGACAGCCAGCAGATTCCCGGCAAGCCCCATGTGGAGGCGATCAAGGTCAAGGCAACGCCGGTGCCCCCCCTATATTCCAACCCCGCGCCGGGTGGTCTGATCGGCATCAGCGATGGCGCGTTGACGTGCACCGAAGGAGGCAAGGGCGTCATCGGCTATCGCATTCAGGTGGCAGCCAGCACCGACTTCACCCAACCTCTGGCAGACAGCGGCGTGGTGACGGAATGCCAAACGACCATCAGCAAGCTGGCTGCAGGCAACTACTACTGGCGCGCAGCCAGCGTGCGCAAGGCTGCCGACGGCAGCCAGGACCAGGGGCCTTTTTCCAAACCCCAGGCTTTCAAGGCGGGCACCAATCCTGCATCCTTGAGTGCGGATGCACTCAGCCCTGGTGAAATGGACATGCCCAATCAGTTGCAGTTGTTCTGGACCGGAGAGCCAGGGCAAAAATACAACCTGCAACTGGCACGCAATGAGCAGTTCGACGCCCCCATCAGCACCGTGCAACTGGATCAGCCGCGCTGGGTTTCCGACGAACTTGCCCCGGGAGATTACTTCGTGCGCATCCAGGTGCTGGATCCTTCCGGACTCAAAAGCCGCTACTCAGCCGCTCGCAAGCTGACCGTGGAGTCCGCGATCACCACTGGCTACGGTTCCATGCTCAAATCCGACGACGGCAAACCGGTGCAGAGCCCACGCTGATCGATCTGCCAGCCTGCGGGCACCCTGCCCAAGGCAACCAGTCCGCCACAACGTGAGCCGCTCTCCTCTGCTGACCCGAACCCAGCTGCGCTGGCTGGAATGGCTGGTGCTGGCTGCCATTTTGCTGGCCTGTGTGGCATGGGCCAGCCTGCGCGGCCAGCCGCGTGCGGTCAACGCAATGGTGCAAGACCTGGCTGGCTGGGTCAGCGCGCCCTATGCGCGCAACGATATCGTCATTGTCGCCATTGACGACGCAAGCTTGCAAAGCGTGGGCCGCTGGCCATGGCGGCGCGCGATTCTCGCCCAGTTGCTGCGAGACATCGAGGCGCAAAAACCTGCTGCCATTGGCGTTGACGTGCTGTTCAGCGAGCCGGACCGGGCGAATCCCCAGGACGACCAGTTGCTGGCCGATGCCATCCGCAGTGCAGGCAATATCGTGCTGCCCGTGGACTGGCGTATGGCTGGCGTCGACATCGGCGCCGAGCTGCCGATTGCCAACCTGCGCAGCGCAGCAAGCGAATTGGGCCATGTCAATGTCAGCGTGGATGAAGACGGGGTGATTCGCCGCTATTTTGCCGCCCAGGGAGAAGACACGGGCCCCTGGCCACACTTCGGTATCGCCATGCTGTGCGCGGCTGGACGCAGCCACCCACTCTGCCGGGGTGTGCAAGCCCCCCGGCCCGGAGACGCCTGGGTGCAGCAGTCTCCAGAGGTCTTCAATTTTGCCCGTGGCGCCGAGCCCTATCGCCTGTACTCTGCGGAAACGGTGCTGACCGGACGCGTGCCATCCAACGCGTTCACCGGCAAGTACGTGCTGCTGGGCGCCACTGCGTCGGGTCTTGGTGATTACTTTGCCAGTCCCGCACGCCCTTCCTCGCGCCATATCGCCGGGGTGGAGCTGATTGCCCATGCGCTGGATTCACAGCTCTCCGGCCGGCACGTGACCCCAGCCTCTGCAACCACTGATGCCGTGGTCAATGTCGGCATCATCCTGCTGGCTCTGGCTGCCATTGCCGTGCTGGGCCCGATGGCGGGCTTGGCCATGCAGCTGGCCCTGGCGGTGGGAGCGCTGCTGCTGAGCTTTGCACTGCGCAACTGGGCGGGTGTGCAGCTCGCACCTGCCGCCGCGCTGATGGGCCTGGTCGTCATCTATCCCATCTGGAGCTGGCGGCGCCTGAGTGCGGCAGCCTCCTTTCTGCAGCAGGAGATGGTCACCCTGCGCGAAGCGCTCGAAAACACCGGTGCACCGCAGCGCAATACTGCTCTGGTGGACGATTTTCTGGACAGGCGCATCAAGGCCGTCGAGACCGCCACCAGCACCTTGCGCCAGATGCACGGCTTCGTCCGCGATACTCTGCGCCAGATCCCTTCGCCCACCTTCGCGATTGATCCGCAGGGCATGGTCAGCCTACACAACCAGGCCGCCGACCAATACATGCAGAACCTGGGCATCCCTCCGCAAGGGCTGATCCCGATCCGCACCGTGCTGCAAGGCCTGCGCATCAAATCCACTGGACAGGAGCTGTGGTTTGCGACGCCTGAACAACTGGGCGCCCTGCCGACCGAGAGCGAAGTGATCGACCGCCAGCAGCGGCCCTGGCTGCTTCTGGCCGAGGCGTTTCGCGCACCTGCGCCCGATGGCTGGCTCCTGATGCTGGTGGACATGACCGAGCTGCACAAGGCCATGGAGCAGCGCGACCAGGCACTGCGTTTCATCTCCCACGATTTCCGCTCGCCGCAGGCCTCCATCATCACCTTGCTGGAGATGTACCAGGAATTCCCTGGCCAGATGACCGAGGCCGACCTGCACCACAAGATCGGCCGCCTGGCCAACCAGTCGTTGGAAATGGCGGAGAGCTTCGTGCAACTGGCCTCTGCCCAGTCGCAAAGCCTGCAGAGAAGGCTGGTGCACCTGGACATCCTGCTGCAGGAGGCCATCGATGACTGCTGGGCCAAGGCAACCGAGAAAAAGCTGCAGGTACGCTACGCTCCCGGCCGCCTGGAAGCCACCCACACCGAAATCACCACCCTGGGTGACCGTTCGCTGCTGCACCGCTGCCTCGTGAATCTGATCACCAATGCCATCAAATACAGCCCTGCCGGCGGCGTGGTCGAGGCCAATGTGACTGCGGAGCACGGCTATTGGGTGGTGCATATCCAGGACCACGGATACGGCATGAACGAAGAACAGCTGACACGCCTGTTCCAGCCCTTTCAGCGCTTTCACCAAAGCAGCCAGCCGCACATTGCCGGTATTGGCCTGGGGCTGACCTTTGTTCAGACTGTGGTGCAACGCCACCAGGGTTTTGTATCGGTCACCAGCACCGAAGGCGAGGGCTCGTGCTTCAGCGTGCACCTGCCCATGAATGGCGGGGATGACACCGCATTGCCACCAACCCCATGAAACATAGTGAGGCCATCACCCCACGCGCACGCCGCACGCTGCGCACGGCTGCCGCTTGTCAGTACGGTTTCCGCCTGAAAGCGGCAGGCTGAATCATGCGTGCGTGCGCACGCCGCTCCTATTTCAATAGCGCAGTGGCAGCTATCCACTGCCGCTCAATGCAATTCCTTGCCTTTGAGTTCAGGCACCAGAAACATGGTTGCGAATGCATCCAGTACATAGATGGCAGCCAGCAGTGCAATCGCCATCTGGAATGAGTATTGCGAGGCAATCGCGCCAATCACCACCGGCCCCAGCCCGCCCACGGCCCGGCCGAGGTTGAAGAGCACGTTCTGCGCCGTTGCACGTGCCTCGGTTGGGTAGGCTTCGCTCATCAGCGCACCAAAGCCCCCCATCATGCCATTGACAAACATGCCCATCAGCGCGCCTGCCCAGAGCATGGTGATCGGGTCGTTCAACTGCGAGTACACCAGCACCATGGCGGCGGCACCCGCCTGAAACAGCAGGAAGCTCGGCTTGCGCCCGATGCGGTCGGCCAGTTGGCCGAAGATCCAGATGCCGGCCATCATCCCCAGGATGGTGACAGCCGTCCACATGGCGGATTTGGTCAGGTTGAAGCCCAGCTTGTTCGCCAGAAAGCCCGGCATCCAGATCATGATGCCGTAGTAGCCGAAGTTCTGTACCGAGGTGAGCACCACGATGCCCGCACTGATCTTGGTGGTGGCACGGTCCTTGACCAGGAGCTTGAAGCATTGCAGCGCAGAGGGCTTCTTCTCCTGGCTGCGCACAAAGACTTCCGGCTCGTGCAGGCGATTGCGGATGAACCAGGCCACAAATGCCGGAATCACGCCCACCAGAAACATGCCACGCCAGCCGATATATGGCAGCAGCAACGGCGTGAGCAGCGCCGCGCCCAACACGCCCACCTGCCAGCCCAGTGCCACATACGACGATACCCGGGCTCGATAACGTGCGGGCCAGGCCTCGGCTGCCAATGCCATACCGATGCCGAACTCGCCGCCCAGGCCGATGCCAGCCAGCGTGCGGTAGACCAGCAGGTCCCAGTAGCCTTGCGCAAATGCGCACAGGCCGGTGAATACGGCAAACATCACAATGGTCCAGGTGAGCACGCGGATGCGTCCAAACCGGTCGCTGAGCGCACCAAACACAATGCCGCCCACGACCGCACCAATCAAGGTCCATGTCACCAAGGCACCTGCTTGTGCGGTCGACAGGCCCAGGTCTTCCCGGATGGCGCCCAGCATGAAACCCAGAATCAGCAGGTCAAACCCATCCATCGCATAACCGACCGCCGATCCCGCCAGCGCTTTCCACCCATAGCCATTGACGGTCGTGAGCGGCTGGATGGCAGATGGCGGTGATGCAGAAGCGGACATGGGAGGTTCTGGTAGTGCGGAAAGAAACGCGCACAAAAAAAACCGCACAGGGCGGCATGATTTGACGCGGAGCGCGATTTTGCGCTTTATCTATACGCTCTGCGTAGAAAGCGAAAAATCACACATTGACTACTCGGTAAAAATTGACTTGCCGAACGCCCCACTCAATCGGCCAGGAACAACTCTTGCAGATCGCTCAGAAAATCAAAACCCCGCTCGGTAGGCCGCACCTGGGCCCAATCGCGCGTGATCAACCCCTTGGCCTCGGCTTGCTGCAAGGCCTTGTCGATGCTGCTGAGCGGCAGGCCGGTGCGGTCCAGATAGTCCTGCAGCGCAAAGCCTTCGCGTAGTCGCAGCGCATTCAGCATGTACTCGAACGGCAGATCGGCACGCTTCACATCTTCGTCCTGCGCCAGTGCATTGCCTTGCAAGGCAGCGTCCATGTAGCGGGCCGGATCGCGCACACGCACCTGGCGCACTACACGGTGCGCAAAGCTCAGTTTGCTGTGCGCGCCAGCGCCAATGCCCAGGTAATCGCCAAACGACCAGTAGTTGCTGTTGTGCACGCATGTGTGGCCCGGCTTGGCGTAGGCCGACACCTCGTAGCGCTGCATGCCTGCGATGGCGGTCCGCTCGGTGATCTGGTCGAGCATGGCGTAGGCCTCGTCGTCCTCCGGAATGGCCGGCGGGTACTTGGCGAAATAGGTGTTGGGCTCGATAGTCAGGTGGTAGATCGAGATATGCGGCGGCGCAAAGCTGAGTGCCACATCGAGATCACGCTGCAGATCGGCGGCGGTCTGCCCCGGTAGGGCGTACATGATGTCGAGATTGAAGGTATCGAAGCTGCTGGCAGCTTCCGCCACGGCAGCCAGCGCCTGGGCGCTGTCGTGCACCCGGCCCAGCGCCTGCAGGTACCGGTCGTCAAAGCTCTGCACGCCAATCGACAGACGCGTGATGCCAGCGGCGCGGAAGGCCTTGAAACGGTCCTTCTCGAAGGTGCCGGGGTTGGCTTCCATGGTGATCTCACACCCGGCATCGACCCGCAGGCGTGCGCGGATGGCCGAGATCAACCGGTCGATCGCCGCCGGTGAAAACAGGCTTGGCGTGCCCCCACCCAGGAAGATGCTGTGCACGCTGCGCCCCCAGATCAGTGGCAACGCCTGCTCCAGATCGGCAATCGCGGCATCAATATAGCGGTCTTCGGGCACGCCGGCCTGGCCATGCCGCGCTTCGTGCGAGTTGAAATCACAATACGGGCACTTCTTGAGGCACCAGGGCAAGTGCACGTACAACGACAGAGGCGGCAGGCTGGCCAGTTGCAGAGTGCCCGGGCGCATGTAATGCTGCACGTCTTTTGGAGCTGCAACCTCTACGATCTGTGCGCTGATAGCTATCTTTTTTGAATCCACCATATCACTTACCTCTTGCCCGCGCGTCATGGGTCATGGAACCGGCGCAACACATCCGTGCAATCGCGGCACGGGCCTCCTCTCGGTGCGGGCCGGATGCATGCCGCGGCCGCTCAGGAGGTATCTCTCCGTCACTCCTTGGCCGCTGCGTGCACCACTTCGCTGCCGGTCAGCCAGCTCTCACGCACCAGCTCCATCATCAGGCGCGACGAACGGCCACGGTGGCTGTGGGCGTGCTTGACCTCGGGCGTCATCTGCGCAAAGGTCTTTCCCAGTTCAGGAATGAGCAGCACCGGATCAAAGCCAAAACCGCCACCGCCCATCGGCTGCTGCGCAATCAGTGCCGCCACACGGCCCACCGCCACCAGAGGCTCGGGGTCCTTGGGGTGGCGCACAGCGACCAGGGTACTCACCATGGCTGCGCGGCGGTCGGCCACGTCATGCATCTGCTCCAACAAGGCCCGTACATTGTTGGCGTCGCTTTTCTCGTAGCCAAACTGAGTGCAGTAGTAAGCCGTATCCACGCCAGGCAAGCCGCCAAAGGCAGCCACGCACAGACCGGCATCGTCAGCAATCGCAGGCAGTCCGGTGCGCTCTGACGCAAAGCGGGCCTTGGTCAAGGCATTTTCCAGAAAAGTGCCATAGGGCTCGGGCGCTTCGCCATCCATCAATGCGCCCTGCGGCACCAGTTCCACACCCAGGGGGTGGAACATAGCCTGCAGCTCAGCGAGCTTGCCCTGGTTGTTGGATGCAAGTACGATTTTCATGGTCAAAATGGCCTTTAGCGCCTGCTGATCAAGCGCCATACGCTATATTTTTAAGAGTAGACAAACAACAAGGCGGCCAGAATAGCCGCCTTGTTGCTGGATGGGACAGAATCGCATTATCGGCCGATGACGAAAACGCAGCATGTCGCAGGATTTTCGGCCACCGCCGCTCGGCTCACGCTCAGAGCGCGGGCGACTGCGGCTTGTCACCACCCGTCTCTGCATCCTGGTTGGGCGGCGTCGCCGCAGGCGCTTCTTCGCTGATGAACCGCTCGGCACCGGGCATTTCCCATTCCAGCGCCACCGCAGTCACGTTGTCACTGCTGGCCCCAGCCTTGCGCAGTGCCGCGTCGATCAGATCGGGAATGGCACGTGAAACCGACTTGTTGCCCAACTCGCGGGCAATCACCGTTTCAGACACGCTGCTCCACAACCCGTCGGAACACAGCATGATGCGATCGCTGCGATGCAGCTCAGTGGGCCCTGCCACATCGAAAAACGGCCGGGAAGGGCTGCCCAGGCAGGTGAACAGCACATTGCGATTGAAGCGATCCGGGTTGACGCTGGTGACACCGGAGCCGCGTAGCTCCATGTACGAATGGTCACGCGTACGCGCCATCACCTTGGCGCCGCGCACCATGTACAGCCGTGAATCGCCGCAGTGCACCCACCAGACATTGCCGTCCTGAACCACCGAAGCCACCAGAGTAGTGCGCGGTGGGTCTTCCATATTGTTCGCAATGGCGTACTTGAGGATGTTGTGGTGTGCCGACAGCAGTGCGTTTTCGAGGAACTCCGCCGGGTCATCCAGCTTGGGGCGCGCCAGACGCTGGAAGTCCAGCGAAACCGTCTGCAGCGCCAACTGGGCTGCAACCTCGCCTTCGGGGTGACCGCCCATGCCATCGGCAACGACGAACAGACAGGACTCTTTGGTGTAGCTGTACCCCATCCTGTCTTCGTTCTTTTCCCGACCACCCTTGCGACTGAGCTGGAAGACCGAGAACTTCATTTGGTGGAGCTCCCTGCACGCGCCTGGATATTTTTCTTGGTATCGCTTACCAGCGAGTCAATCGACATACGAACTTTCTCGGAAACCGTCAGCTTGGTGTAGCGGCGCTCGTCCTCCCGCGCCAGCTCCTTCTGCAGCAGAAACACCGACTGCGGGCGCGCCTGGGGATCCAGCGCCATGCACCACTCCACCAGTTCGATCAGGTTGTCGGAATAAACGCCGCGCACTTTCGACAGCGCAAGGCCCAGGCGGTCCTTCTCCTGTCGCTTGGGCGCGTCATTGGGCGGAATGCCTTGCATGCAGGCATAGATACAGGCACCAATGGCATAGATATCGGTCCACGGCCCCAGCGGTGTGTCGCGGCGGTACATCTCGGGCGCTGCAAAGCCCGGCGTGTACATGGGACGGACAAAATTGCCTTCCTTGCTGAGCACTTCGCGCGCAGCGCCAAAGTCGATCATCAAAGCCTTGTTGTCATCGGTGATGAAGATGTTGGCCGGCTTGATGTCCAGATGCAGCATCTTGTGCTGGTGCACGATGCGCAGGCCGCGCAGTACCTCGTCAAACAGCGAGCGGATCGTCGACTCGCGGAAGACCTTGGCCTCTTTCAGGTCGCGCGCGGTCACGATGAAATCCTGCAGGGTGGCACCCTCCAGGTAGTTCATGACCATGTAGACAGTCTCGTTCTCGCGGAAGAAGTTGTAGACGCTGACCACCGAGGGATGGGAGATTTGCGCGAGCGCCCGCCCCTCTTCGAAAAAACTCTTGAGGCCCAGGCGGTACAACGACAATTTTTCGGGCTCTACCGTGGGCGCCAGGGCGCCAGGCTCACGCGAGGCCAAGCTGGAAGGCAGATATTCCTTGATGGCCACCTGCTGGCCATCAGGCGCCAAAGCCAGATAGACAACCCCGAATCCCCCCGACGATATACGCCGCACGATACGATATCCACCGATGACGGTATTGGTGGGTAACGGCGCTGGCTTTGCTTTTGACATAGTTAGATGAACAACGC
This sequence comes from Comamonas sp. 4034, assembly GCF_050434545.1. Lineage (NCBI taxonomy): Bacteria > Pseudomonadati > Pseudomonadota > Betaproteobacteria > Burkholderiales > Comamonadaceae > Comamonas > Comamonas sp. 4034. The sequence goes on from NZ_JBNDIT010000012.1 coordinate 136,795, forward strand.
AGGTATATGAGAAGCCTGATAATGAGCGCGATTGCAAGCAACCCCATACAGTCCTATGCCAGTTTACAGCATGACAGGCTATGCCTCTGTCCAGCAAAGCATCCCACCGGCCGGTGGCGACAATGCTCCCTCTCTCTGGCGCGTCGGACTGGAAATTCGCTCGGTTAACAGCCGTTTTCTCGATTTATCTTTCAAGCTTCCGGAAGATCTCAGAAGCTGCGAACCACAGTTACGCTCTCTTGTCGATAATAGTCTGAAGCGCGGCAAGGTGGAAGTGCGGGTTCTGGTCGTCAGTGAACAAGCGTCAAACATTCCCGTGGCTTCCGCGCGTCTGCTGCAGCAATTGGGCAGCTTTCAGGACACGGTCACCGCATGGATGCCCAGCGCCCAGCCTTTTACCGTGGCAGAAGTGTTGCGTTTAAGCGGCACCGGCAGCTCCGACCTCCCCGAGAACTGGGCCGAATCCGTTGCCGACGTTTGCAAGCAGGCACTCAAAGCCTTGCTCGACGCCCGCCAGCGTGAAGGAAAACGCCTCACTGCGATGCTGCAGGACCGGGTCGACCAGCTCAAGGCCCTGGCCGAAAAGGCCGAGCCACTGGTTCCGGACCTCGTCAGGCAGCAGAAAGACCGCTTTCTGGAGCGCTGGAAGGACGCCATGGCGTTGACCGAAGGCAGCGTCTCGCCCGAAGCAGCCCAGGATCGCGCCCTGACAGAAGCCACCTCCTTTGCCATCCGCATCGACGTTGCCGAAGAAATCACCCGTCTGCGCTCGCATCTCGAAGAAATCACCCGCCTGCTGGGCAAGGGGGGCGACATCGGCAAGCGCCTGGATTTTCTGATCCAGGAACTGCATCGCGAGGCCAACACGCTGGGCTCCAAATCAGCTGCGCTGGAGCTGACACGCATCAGCGTGGACATGAAGGTGCTGATCGAGCAGATGCGCGAGCAGGTACAGAACATCGAATAAAAACAAAAAGCTATTCATCACCATGGATTACCCAGGAAATCTCTTTGTCGTATCGGCCCCCAGCGGGGCCGGTAAATCATCGCTGGTCAAGGCCCTGCTGGAACTCGATTCCCAGGTCTACCGCTCCATCTCGCACACTACGCGCGCACCACGCGGCCAGGAAAAGCATGGCCGCGAGTACTACTTCGCGTCACGCGAAGATTTCGAAAAAATGATCGCGGGCAACGCTTTCGTGGAATGGGCCAATGTGCATGGCAACATGTACGGCACTGCCAAAAAGGCCATCGAGGAGCGCCTGGCCAAAGGCGCGGACATCGTGCTGGAGATCGATTACCAGGGCGCCCTGCAGATCAAGGAAAGCTTTCCGCATGCCGTGCTGATCTTCATCTTGCCGCCGAGCTGGGATGAGCTGCGTTCGCGCCTGGAGAACCGGGGCGAAGACACGTCGGAGGTTATCGAAGTGCGCCTGAAGAATGCCCATCAGGAAATGTCCCAGGTCGACAAATTCGACTTCGTTATAATCAACGAGTTATTTGAACGCGCACTGTTCGATCTGAAAGCTGTTGTTCATTCGCAACGGCTGCGTTTTTTGTGCCAGCGCCGCGCCCGTGCCGAAATATTCTCGTCACTCAACATATCTGACAGCCTGGAGAACTCCTGATGGCCCGCATCACTGTAGAAGATTGCCTCGAAAAAGTCCCTAACCGCTTCCAGCTCGTGCTTGCGGCCACCTACCGCGCCCGCATGCTCAGCCAAGGCCACACCCCCAAGATCGACAGCCGCAACAAGCCGGCAGTCACTGCGTTGCGCGAAATCGCAGCTGGCAAGGTCGGCCTGGAGATGCTGAAGAAAGTTCCGGGTTAAATCCTCGTATCTTCACGCGCAATGGCACCGAATATCGGTGCCATTTTTCTTGTTATTCACACAAGTTTGTCATCGCACGCTACAGTAAAGGCGTGAAGTCCGTGTCCATCTCCACCCCTCCCGTTCAATCTTCTGGTACTTCCGCTACCGCCGCAGCCAAGCCTGCCATGTCCTACCCGGTAGTCGTGAGTGCCTATGCTGCATTCCTGGAAAAGCTTGATTACCTGAAAGATGCCGATCTGGCGCGGGTGGAAGAAGCCTTTGAATTTGCAGCGGTTGCGCACTCCGGCCAGTTCCGCAGCAGCGGCGACCCCTATATCACCCACCCCATTGCGGTTGCCGAGATCTGTGCCACCTGGAAGCTGGACGCCGAAGCCCTGATGGCAGCACTGATGCACGACGCCATGGAAGACTGTGGCGTCACCCGCGACGATATCGCCCGGCAGTTTGGCGACACGGTGGCAGAGTTGGTCGACGGCCTCACCAAGCTGGACAAGCTGCATTTCAATTCGCGCGAGGAAAACCAGGCGGAATCCTTCCGCAAAATGCTGCTGGCCATGGCGCGCGACGTTCGCGTGATTCTCGTCAAGCTGGCAGACCGAACCCACAATATGCGCACCATGTCGGACATGCCGCGCAGCAAATGGGGACGCATTTCCACCGAAACCATGGAAATCCATGTGCCCATTGCCAACCGGCTGGGCATCAATCGCGTCTACCGGGAGCTTCAGGACCTGGCTTTCAAGCACCTGTATCCATGGCGCCATGACACCCTGGTCAAAGCGCTGGGCCGCTCGCGCAACCGCCGCAAGGAAGTGGTGCAGAAAATCCATGCCGAGGTGGATGCATCCTTTGCCAAATCCGGCATCAAGATTCGCCTGGGCAACCAGGAAAAGACGCTGTATTCCATCTACAAGAAGATGGATGCGAAGCATTTATCGTTTGCGCAAGTCACCGATTCGTATGCCGTACGCGTCATCGTTCCCAACCTGATCGACTGTTATACGGCGCTGGGCGTGCTGCACCAGGTTTTCCGTCCCGTGCCATCCAAGTTCCGCGATTACATTGCCAATCCAAAATCCAATGGCTACCAGTCGCTGCATACCACCCTGGTTGGCCCATCGGGCGTGAGCATGGATTTCCAGATCCGCACCGAGGACATGAATCTGGTGGACGAAAACGGTGTGCTCACGCACTGGATGATCCAGGCTCGCGCCTCCGGCAGCGGCGAGCAGTTGGGCACCAAATGGGTACAGTCGCTGCTCGATATCCAGGACGAAACCCGCGATGCGCATGAATTCTGGGACAACGTGCGCGTGGACCTGTTCCCCGACTCGGTCTATGTGTTCACTCCCAAAAACCAGATGCTGACCTTGCCGCGCGGCGCCACGGTGCTGGATTTTGCCTATGCCATCCACAGCAATGTGGGTGAGCACACATCTGGCGCCCGCATCAACAACGAGCAGGTTCCCCTGAGCACCGTACTCAAGAGCGGCGACATCGTTGAAGTCACCACCTCGCCTGAGGCGGTGCCTCACCCCTCCTGGCTCACCATCGTGCGCACGGGGCGCGCCAAATCCAAGATTCGCTATTACCTCAAGACTCAGGGCCAAAGTGAGACGGCAGTCCTGGGAGAGCGCCTGCTGTTGCAGGCACTGCGTGCTGAAGGCATCTCGCAGCTACCCGAGGCAAAAGCAGCCTGGGATGGACTGCTGGAGCGATTGGGCGCGCGCAACAAGGCCGAACTGTTCAGCGACATTGGCCAGGGCAAGCGCATTGCGGTATTCGCAGCCAAGCAAATGGTGGAACTGCTAGCAGAACAGGGTATGCGTCCCGACGCCGTGCTGCTGACCCAGGAGCGCTATAAAAACAGGAGTTCCTCCGTCACCAGCGCCGTTGTTCTCGATGGCGGCAACAACGCCGCAGTCAAATACGCCAAATGCTGTCGCCCGGTACCTGGCGACAGTGTTGCCGGCTATCTGGACCGCAATGCAGGTCTGATCGTTCACAACAGTGACTGCGCGGTCTGCAAGAAGTTGCTGAGCAAGGACGCAGAACGCTTTGTCGAAGTGGAATGGGCCGACGAGCCCAAAGGCGACTTCGAAACTGGCGTCGTTGTCACCATCATCAATGGCAAGGGCGTCCTGGGAAAGATTGCCGCGGAAATTGCCGCACTGGGCTCAGACATCACCCATATCACCATGGACGACGAAGTCGCCATGAACACCACGGAGCTGAAGTTTGTGCTGGTAGTGAGCGATCGCCAGCAGGTGGAGCATATGCTGCGTCAACTCGTCAAGCTATCCTATGTATCGCGAGCCTATCGCATACTGCCGACAGCCTGAACGCCATTCACGCTCCAGCAGGCATATCAGGTCAATCAGGCAGTCTTGGGCGGCGGATACTCCACATCCAGCACCTCCAGTACGCGCACGCCCCCCGGGGTTGGCAGTTGAACCTCGTCGCCGACCCGGGCCTTGAGCAAAGCCCGCGCAATAGGCGCAATCCAGCTCACCTGTCCGCGGCTTGCATCGGCCTCATCAATTCCCATGATGACAATGCGCTCATCGCAACCGTTCTGGTCACAGTATGTGACCGTCGCGCCAAAGTACACCTGATCGCTTCCGTGGTGCACTGACGGGTCTACCACTTCAGCCGCCTCCATGCGCTTGGTCAGAAAACGGATACGGCGATCAATCTCCCGCAAGCGCTTTTTGCCATACAGGTAATCGCCGTTTTCAGACCGATCCCCATTGCTGGCCGCCCAGTGCACGACCTCCACCACCTTCGGGCGCTCATCATCAATCAACTGCAGCAGTTCGGCCTCCAGCGTGCGGTAGCCTGCTGGTGTGATGTAATTCTTGCCGCCAGCAATCCTGGGCAACTCCGGCATCTCATCGTCGTCTGCGTCGGACTCTTTGGTGAAAGCTTTGTTCATACCCGCCATTTAAGCAAATTGGGCCGCAGCATGGAGGCAAGGCGGCATCACGACAAAGAAAAAGCCTGCAATCCAAAGATTGCAGGCTTTTCAATATGGTGCGGCTGGCAGGAATCGAACCCACGACCCCTTGGTTCGTAGCCAAGTACTCTATCCAGCTGAGCTACAGCCGCTTATTATCGATGCTATGGCGGAGAGGGAGTCCTCCAAGATAGAGTTTAATCGAGTTCAATATAGTTCAATAACTATTTGATTTTTATTTATTTTTTTATCATCGATTGTTCATTTCAGTCCAACAACGTTTCGTTGAATCCAGCACTCTATGTGGGCATAATGTGGGACAGATCTATTGCAAAATCTCACCATGCCCAAGATTGCCAAACAACTCTCTGACCGTGCCGTGGCGGCCCTCAAGACAGAGGGCCGCCACGCTGTAGGCGGGGTTGCAGGTTTACACCTCCGTATCTCTGCTGCTCACCGCGGCTGGGTACTTCGTGTCAAAGTTGGAGATGCCCGAAAAGACATCGGACTCGGCGCCTATCCTATCGTGGGTCTAGCAGAAGCCAGAGAACGTGCCTGGAAGGTTCATGAGAGTATTCGCGAAGGTCGGGATCCAGTCGCGCCTCGTCGCCAGCAGCGCCAAGCACTTTTGGCACAGGCCTCAACAGAGAAAACATTCCGCTGGTGCACAGAAGAGTTTCTCAAGGCCAAATCATCAGAGTGGAAAAACGCCAAGCATCGCCAGCAATGGGAAAACACGCTGGAGACCTATGCAATGCCATGCCTAGGGAAACTTTCCGTTTCCCTGATCGATTTGCCGCACGTACTCACGTGCCTCGAACCCATCTGGAGCACCAAGAACGAAACTGCCAGTCGTTTGCGTGGCCGCATTGAATCTATTCTTGATTGGGCAACAGTGCGCAAATACCGAGCGGGTGACAATCCCGCGCGTTGGAAAGGCCACCTCGACAAGGTGCTAGCCGCTCCATCGAAGATTCAGAAGGTAGAACATCATCGCGCCTTGGCTGTGGATGATATGCCCCCATTCATTGCCACGCTCAGAACTCGCCCCGGCATCGCAGCACGGGCTCTAGAATTCGCCATTTTGACAGCGGCACGGTCCGGCGAAGTTAGAGGAGCTATTTGGGGAGAATTCGACTTTAAGAACGCGATTTGGACTATTCCGGCTGAACGGATGAAGGCAGGGGCCGAACATCGTGTACCGCTATCTACATCTGCGCTCAAACTGCTCCAATCCCTCCCTCGTGTTGCTGATTTGGAACTATTGTTTCCCGGAACCAAAGGGCAAATTCTCTCTGATATGACAATGACTGCGGTCATGCGACGCATGAATGTAGCGGCCGTACCTCATGGATTTCGCTCTACCTTTAGAGATTGGGCAGGGGAAAAGACCAATTTTCCAAGAGAATTGGCTGAGCAGGCTTTAGCACATACGCTGGAAAGTAAAGTTGAGGCTGCATATCGCCGAGGTGACGCGCTGGATAAACGTCGTGGCATGATGAATTCTTGGGCAGATTTTATTGAAGGCAAGCAGCCGCCAATCGCCTAAAACTCTCCTTCCCAGTTGCCTCATGAGCCTTGCGAATCAATTCACGAAGCTAGAAGCTCTTGCCCAAGAGCTAGAAAATTCAGCGACTCAACTCTTGGGCATTGTCCTCAAAAATGGCATCACCCCCGTGGTAGCCATTGAACCCAACTGGCGAATAGGACTCGTGTGCTTTTCTGCGCTTTCCAACGGAGACGAACTCTCCAGCCCTTTACTGCCTAAAACAAAGATCTACCCAGTCGAAGATGTGGAGTGTATCCAGCTAAGCCACAATGACTACACAAAATTGCGAGATGATGGAAGTATCCAAATCAATGCCTTCGATATTGTTCATTTAGGGGGAGTAGGTAAAAAGATAGGGGATCTACAGACGGCTCATCAAAGGCAAAAAGCACATGGCTTAGATCAGTGGCAAACCGAATCGTTTGGCAAACCTCTCGCGCCTCCTATTTTATTCCCTTGCTTTACCGTTATCGACAGCCAGGGTGCTCGATGGGATGACCTCACCATTGAAGATTTTCGACGTCACCCCGGCATTCTTGTTCGACTTGGCAACCTACGTTTGCAACCAGCCGATGAAGCTAGGCTCCGTGATCTACTGAGTCAACCAGAGGCCCCCACCAAAGCACCGACACAAATGCCGATCACCGGAGATCACATATCTCCTCAGCTAGGTCAATTGCTTCAAGTTTTCAATGAATTGCAAATCTGGATTGAAGAGAGACGGCCAGAGAATTCTCCCTTGCATTCGGATGAGGTCAAGACGTGGCTGCATACACAGCTTGAGGCCAAAAATTCAACTGACTGGAAAAGCCCGAAACTGCGTGATATCGCAATCAAGCTGATATACCCGCCCCAGGATGGTCAGAGGACCAAAAAGCGCAAGGCCTACAAAGATGGGCTGCCTGTCGTCTTGGATCGGCTTGTCAAACAGCTGCAGGAAGATCTCTCCCACGTTAGGCAGTTCAAGACTAGCAGCGATTATGAGAGCTGGCTTGTCAAGCTACAGATCAAGGGATCTCCAGTCGCTGGCAAGCTTGGCCAATTGATTACAGAGACTGACGCAAAGTCCATCTCTACCATCATTCGCCTGACGCCATCCCTGCGAGGCGGCCGCAGGTAAAGCCAGGTAGGCATTCCTCCCAGAACCTCTCCGCCTCAATGGCTTTGTTCAAGTCATTGAAAGGCGCGCTTTAGCCGCATCAACACGCCCCAACTGGAGTTGACCCGGTTCCGTGGACGGGTGCTGGTTTGATTTTCAAACCATTGAAGATGATGCCTGGGCGCGGCTTTGTTGCACAAATCCGGGCCGCAGCGGTAGTAGGCTCGGATGATGAGTGAGACGAACTGGGGTCGGCGCAAGTACCGCACCACAAACTG
>NZ_JBNDIT010000013.1:0-143683 GCF_050434545.1 Comamonas sp. 4034
CAGTTTGTGGTGCGGTACTTGCGCCGACCCCAGTTCGTCTCACTCATCATCCGAGCCTACTACCGCTGCGGCCCGGATTTGTGCAACAAAGCCCACCGGCGACAAATCGGTGCGCGTGGATCGGCTTACGGGCGCCCAAGAGGTGTTCTGCCAGGCTCAACAAAGTTGGACCAGCGTGTCGGCATGCTATGCATCGGTCACGCCTCAACCAGCGCCTGAGCGGTGATCCAAAGTCTCGGCAGATGCAGTGGATACGATCACGATCATCGATCCCAGTGCAACCGATGAAATCTGCCTTTGGCGATTATTGATAAGGCACGTATTGCTATAGCAGTTCCAGCACCAGCTCCGGTGGACGGCACAGGCGGGCGCCCTTGCCAGTCACCACGATGGGGCGGTTGAGCAAGATCGGGTGCGCCGCGATGTGGTCGATGAGCTGCGCGTCGCTCCATGTGGGATCGTCCAGGCCCAGCTCCTGGTAGATGGCCTCTTTGCTGCGCATGACATCGCGCACGGGCACGCCCAGTTGCGCAATCAATTGCGCCAATTGCTGTGCATCCAGAGGCTGCTGGAAGTAATCCACCACCTGCGGCGTGATGCCGCGTTCTTGCAGAAGGGCGAGCGCGCCGCGCGAATTGCTGCAGCGCGCATTGTGATAGATGGTGGTGGTAGTTGGGGACATGGCCCCATCTTATTACAGGGAGGCTTCCAGCTCCGGCATGATGATGCGCGCCTTGGTAAGCGCCATGCCCAGGTTGGCCGTGCGGCGGCACACAAAGACGGCCACATACTCTTCGTTGGTCTTGCCCCGGATGAAGATGTGCAGCAGGTTGTCGCTGTTGACGATGATTTCCTGGAAGTAATGGTGGCCGTCATCGGGCAGACCGCGCGACTTCTTGAACATGCGCTCGATCATCGAGACGTTGGGGCCATTGAACAGATCTGCCGTTGCAGCCGCAACCAGATCAATGACCTCACGCGGGTGCGAATCCACGGTGCGGATTGCCAGCAGCATGCCACTGGCCACGTCCACATAGCCCGCGGCCAGGCACTCCGGTACAAACGATGCGACCTTCTGTAGAACTGCATCCATCGACATATAGCTTTCCTTCTCGTAAAACATGGCGCGTGCATGCCGCCAGCCCCTGCCAGCGCTGCACCCTCGCCTTTATGCGTTAACCCATTTTTTCCAGCAGCATGGCTTCGTAGGCGAACAGAATGTTCTCCTGCAGCTCCGACTGCACGAACTGCGATTCCACGGCGCGCACGCGGCGCAAAGACTCTTCTGCAGTGATGCCTTCAAACACCAGCCAGGCCGCCAGCACCGTGCCCGTACGGCCCAGGCCCGCCAGGCAGTGCACCGCCAGCACATCGCCGCCCAGCAGCAGGCGCTTCATCTTGAGCATCAGCATCTGCAGTTGCGCAACTGTGGGCGGCTCGCGGTCATACACGGGCAGATGGATGTTTCGCAGCCCATTGCGCGCGAGCGTGGCCTGGTCCACATCCTTTTCGGTCAACGAAACCAACACGGTCACGCCACAGCGCTTGAGTGCCTGCAGGTCGATGTCGATGGCATTGACAACGCCCGGCAACGGTGTGCCCGCCAGCTTGCCGGGCACCAGCCAGGCAAATCCGCGCGGCCCGCGCGACCCCGGAACAAAGGTTTCTGCAGCCAAAACCGGGTTGGCCAATGCCAGGTCGGGCAGTACAGCGCGCTGGCTCAGGCGCGCAGCCTGCTCCGCCGTTGCAGCTGCTGGCACAGGGGGCGCCTGCACCGCTTCAGCCTGCATCGCCTGCTCCACCGTGATCTCCGGCACCAGCACCGAGCAGCTGCCGCTACGCACAAACTGCTGGCCCGCTGGCGAATACGGTGCGGCAAAAAAAGCCTCGACCGCATTCGACTCCTGCACCGTTCCGCCAGCCAGCAGCAGCACCCGGTCCGCCACGGCTGCGGCGTGGCGCTGGTTGTGGGTGACGAACAGGACGGCCCGCTCCTGCCCTATGCGTTTGAGCAGTTCCAGCAGCAGGTAGGCGTCGTACTCGTCCAGATCGGCTGTGGGCTCATCCACCATCAGCAAATCAGGGTCTGCGGCCACCTCGCGCAAAATGGCGATGGCACGCTGCTGTACGGCAGGCAGTTCCACGGCGGGAGTGGCCAATTGGGTTTTCAGCTCCGAAAACCCCATTCCATCCAGAAAATCATTGCACCACTGGCGGCGCTCCTGCACGGATTGCGCGCCTGCGCGCCGGAACTCGGTGAGTGAATCCTGCACGCTCGCCAGCATCAGCCGTGCGTGCTGGCGTACCATGCGCGGGCGATGCGCTTCCGTGAGGGGCTGGCCCGCATAGCGCACACCGCCCCACTGGCGAAAACGCGGATTGTCGTCGTTCACCCCGGCTAGGCTGCGCAACAGGCTCGATTTGCCGCCGCCCACGGGCCCCATCAATGCCGTGATCGTGCGTGGCGCCATCTGCAGGTTCAACGCCGAGAGGATGACCTTGTCTCCATAGGCCACGCCCCAGTTGTCTGTTTCCAGAACAGGTATTTGTTCAGACACGCGTGCTAAGCCGCTGGGCGGCGCTTTCTTCATCCACCGGGCACACAGCATGAAAACCGGTACCGCCCGCCGAGCACCAGCCGCTGAATTTCCCCGGATTATAGAAAGCGGAAACGACAACAAGAGTACTTTGGTACTCTTTAAAAAAGTAAATAGTTACAAAACAAACAAATGGAGATTTTTTATGAACATCACTTGATGTACATCAAGTTTCATCCTCTTTTTTCGGTACGGATCGTGCGGATCAGCAGAACCACCGGCACCAGCCCCACCAAAACCAGTGCGAGCGATGGCAGGGCCGCCTCGCCCAGCCGCTCATCGCGAGCCAGCTGGTAGGCCACCACAGCCAGGGTGTCGCTGTTGAAGGGCCGCAGCACCATGGTGGCCGGCAGCTCCTTCATCACATCGACAAACACCAGAAGCGCAGCCGTGAAAGCCGAGCGGCGCAGCAGCGGCCAGTGCACCCGTGTGAGCAAGCCCAGGCTGCTGGTTCCCAGCATGCGCGCCGATTCGTCCAGACTGTTGGGGATACGGGTGTAACCGCTTTGCAGCGACTGCAGTGCTATCGCCGTGAATCGCACCAGGTAGGCCCAGACGATGCCCGCGGCGGTGGCCGTGATCCAGGCTGGAAAGCCCCACTGCGGCGCCCATTGCTGCACCCATCCAACGGGCAGCAGCAAACCCACCACGATGACGGCGCCCGGCACCGCGTAGCCCAGACTGATGAGTGCAACCAGTGCGCGCGTGAACCAATCGCGGCTGCGCCGCGCCGAAAATGCCGCCAGCAACGCAATCGCCACGGCCAGCACGGCGGTGATGGCACCAAAGCGAATGCTGTTGCCCGCCCATTGCAGGAAGCGGCCAAATGGGATGACTGACCAGTCGGCCGCCAGCGGCCGCAGCATGAACAACACCGGCGCCACAAAACCCAGGAGTACCGGCAGCCCGCATACCAGCCATGCAAGCGCACTGCGCATGCCCGTCAGCTTCTGGGGCTGCGCCTCTGCTGACGATGCCCGCCCTACACCGCTCGTCACAAAGCGCATGCGGCGCTGGGCGCGCAGCTCCAGTTGCAGCACCACCAGCACGAGCACCAGCAGCATGGTGGCCAGTTGCGCGGCCGCTGTGCGGTTTTCCATCGACAGCCAGGCCTTGTAGATGCCCGTGGTGAAGGTTTGAATACCAAAATAGCTGACCACGCCAAAATCGGCCAGGGTTTCCATCACCACCAGCGCAACCCCCGCCACCACTGCAGGCCGCGCCATCGGCAAGGCCACGGTGCGGATGCGCCTGCCCATGGGGGCCCCCAGCAGGCGTGCCGCTTCCATCAGGTGCGCGGCGCGCTCAGACAGCGCGGTGCGCGCCAGCAGATACACATAGGGGTAGAGCGCCACCACGAACACCAGCACCGCCCCGCCCAGCGAACGAATTTCGGGCAGAAGACGCCCTTCCAGCCCAAAACTGGTGCGCAGGCCACTTTGCAACGGGCCACTGAACTGCAAAAAGTCGGTATAGGCGTAGGCGGTGACATACGCCGGCATGGCCAGCGGCAGCAGCAGCAGCCACTCAAAGGTCTTGCGGCCTCGAAAATCAAACAGGGTGACGACTGCCGCGCACACCGTACCCACCAAGGCCGCGCCCACGGCCACCATCAGGCCCAGGGCTACGGTGGTCTGCAGATAACCCGGCAACACCGTGGCAAACATCTCGCGCACGATGGCAAAGGCATCGGCGTCATTGCCGATTCCGGGCAGCCACGCACTGAAAACGGTGACGACCGGCAACACCAGCGCAAATGCGATGACGAGCAGCAGACACTGGCGGCGGATGCGGGCGAGGTTTTGCAAATGCGAATCAACCTGAATAAAAGCTGGCGATTCTACCCGCCGGCAATCGCCCATGGTGGCCGCCCCCTACAATGCAAACCATGTTTCTAGAGGTCTCTCAACTCGATGTGCGTTATGCCGGCCGCGCGCAGGCTGCTGTCAGTCAGGTGTCGCTACAGCTGCAGGCTGGCGACATTGGTGTGTTGATCGGGCCCTCGGGCTGCGGCAAGACCACCTTGTTGCGAGCGGTGGCAGGGCTGGAGCCCATCAGCCATGGCGAGATCCGGCTGAATGGCGCGATCGTCAGCTCCAGTGCCGGTAGCCTGCCGCCTGAAAAGCGCCGCATCGGCATGGTGTTCCAGGATTACGCCCTCTTTCCGCACCTGAGCGTGGGCAAGAACGTGGCGTTTGGCATTCACCACCTGCCCAAGGCAGAGCAACTGCAGCGTGTGCATGAGGTGCTGAGCCTGGTGGGCCTCGAAGGCAGTGCCATGCGTTACCCGCATGAACTCTCGGGCGGCCAGCAGCAGCGCGTGGCCTTGGCGCGCGCCCTGGCGCCGCGCCCACAGCTGATGCTGCTCGACGAGCCGTTCTCAAACCTGGACGTCGATCTGCGTGAACGCCTGGCGTATGAGCTGCGCGACATTCTGAAGGCTGCAGGCGCCACCGCACTGTTCGTGACGCACGACCAGCTGGAAGCCTTTGCCATTGGAGACCAGATTGGCGTCATGGAGCATGGCCGCCTGCACCAATGGGCTGGCGCCTCCACCTTGTACCGGCAACCCACGAGCCGCTTTGTGGCCGACTTCATCGGCCATGGCGCGTTTGTACCTGCCACGCCGGTGCAAGGGCCGCAAGGCTGGCTCCTGCAAACGCCGCTGGGGCCCATCACCACTGGCCAGACAGCGCAGCCCGAAGCACCTTGTGATGTGCTGCTGCGCGCCAGCGAGGTGGTGCTGGATGCCAGCTCACTCTACCAGGGCACATTGCTGCGCAAATCCTTTCGCGGCTCTCAGTACCTGTACACCCTGGCGCTGACGGACGATCTACAGGTGTATGCCCAGGTGTCCAGCCAGATCGACCACCCCATTGGCACACGCGTTGGCTTGCAGGCACGGCCCATCAACCTGGTGCGCTTTCCCAGCAACACTTAGAAAGCACCTGGAAGGTATCTGAAAGATATCTGGAAACTACCTGAAAAAATGCTTGCAAGGCATAGCTGGCAAGCGCCAGGCATTCAAAATAGAGAGCAATCAGCGCTGCACCTGTACCTGTCGAAGCCGGTCGACCTCGCCATGCAAGGCGTCTGACCAGTCGCGGCGATTGCGGCCTTGCGCATCCTGCGGCACACCATAGCGCAGTTGCGCCACCAGCGGCGGCGCAGTCACGGTGCGCCAGATCGAGCCCAGCAGGCTTTCGTCGCCCACGTAGCTCGGCGCACGGCTCATCTGACCGGTGCGCTTGTCGTAGAAGCACAGGCCCAGGGGCTGAACGGCTGACTCGGCAGCAATGGCCGCCTGCAGCAGATTGGCGTGAAACGGCAGCAACTCGGAGCCATCGCCCGTGGTGCCTTCGGGAAAGATCGCCACCATGTCGCCACTGCGAATGGCCTCTTCCATGCGGGTCACGGTGCGCATGGCGTCGCGGCGCGAAGTACGCTCAATGAACAGAGTACCTGCCGCACTTGCCAGGCTGCCAATGACAGGCCAGGCCTTGACATCCGACTTGGACACAAAACGGCAATGCTTGCTGGCATGGATGGCCGGAATATCAAGCCACGACAGATGGTTGGCCACCAGCAGCAGCGGCCCCTGGCTGGGCACCGGGCCCAGCACCTGCAGCTCTACCCCCGCATGCCGCAACATCTGACCGGCCCAGCGCTCCACTTCCCGGTTGCGCTCTGCGTGGCTCAGCCTGTCAAAGCGACTCCAGATGGTGAAGACCCCGGAGACGATGTGCACACCCAGCCGCCCCAGGCGAACCACCCCGACCACCTTGCGACGCCAACCTGCCATGCCTGTCCGTCCCGTCAATCGTTAGAGGTATCTGATGCAGGCAGTGCTGCAGCCGTATCCAGGCTGCGCATGAACTGCTCCAGAATGATGCATGCCGAGGCAGCATCGGCATCGCGTGCACCATTGGCCAGGGCCTCGGTGGTGCTGTAGCGCTCATCCACTTCGAACACCTGCAGCCCGAAGCGGCCACGCAGCTGGCGGGCAAAACGCAGGGCGTTGACGGTGTTTTCATGCGCCGCACCATCCGGGTGGTAAGGCACACCCACCACCAACGCATCGGGCTGCCACTGGCGGATCAGGCCTTCCATGGGGGTAAAACGCGCCTTGCCTTCCGCCTGGATGGTGGGCAGCGGGCGCGCCGTGCCAAGCATGCGGGTGGCGTAAGCAGCCCCCGTGCGCTTCATTCCGTAGTCAAAGGCGATAAAGCTCTGCATCTGCCGGGCTGCAGCCAGGCTGGCGGCGTCGCTCATGCGCGCCCCGCCGCAGCCGACAGCGCCCAGGGCTGAACGCCCAGCAGGCCCAGCGCCGTGTCATAGCGCTGGTCAATCGGTGTATCGAAGATGACCTGGGTGTCGGCATTCACCGTCAACCAGGCGTTCTCGGTGATCTCGGACTCCAGTTGGCCCTCACCCCATGATGAATAGCCCAGCGACACGAGCACGCGCCGGGGGCCGGCTCCCGTGGACAAGGCTTCGAGTACGTCTCGCGAGGTGGTCATCTCCAGCCCGCCCGGGATCGTCAGGGTGGAAGCGTAAGCCGACTCATCGCCCGCGCTGGCGTCCAGCACGATACGGTCATGCAGCACAAAACCGCGTTCGGTATGCACCGGCCCGCCCTGGAACACCGGCTCCTGGTGCAGATCATCACGGCGCAGCAGCAGATCCACCTTGTCGAATAATTTTCCCATGGTGATATCCGAGGGCTTGTTGATGATGATGCCCAATGCCCCCTTGTCGCTGTGCTCGCAGACATAGACCACACTGCGGTTGAACATCTCATCCTGCATGCCAGGCATGGCAATCAGGAAATGGTGTGTCAGGTTCAGGGTCTCGGAAGTCTCGGTCTCGGCGCTCATGCAGCCATTGTACGGGCAGGCCGTCAGCCCTGAAGCGGCAAGCTCTCTGCCCCCGGTCCGATCTGCCCGAACGGTGCTACCACCACTGACGAAGCCCTGCCCAACCGCGCCCAGGAGCGGATGGCCCAAAAAAAGGGCCGCATTGCTGCGGCCCCTGTGGATGGCGTCAGCCTCGGAAGGCACCGTCAGCCACCGTGGTGGGCTGAGCCTTCTGCAGCATCGGCGGCCTTGATTTCGCTGTCGAGCACATACTGGCGTACCAATGACAGCAGCACTTCGTCGGCGTAGGGCTTGCCCAGGTAGTGGTCGACGCCCAGGCTGGCCGCGTGCTCGCGGTGCTTGTCGGCAATGCGTGATGTGATCATCACCACGGGCAAGTCCTTGAGCGCGTCATCGGCGCGAATCTCGCGCACCAACTCGAAGCCATCCATGCGCGGCATTTCGATGTCGGACAGCACCATGACAGGCCGCTCTTCCCGCAGCCGATCCAGGGCCTGCAGGCCATCGGCGGCCAGAGCCACCCGGTAGCCTTCGCGCTGCAGCAGGCGCTGCGTCACACGGCGCACGGTGATCGAGTCGTCCACCACCAGCACCAGAGGCGTCTGCACCACCTGCTCTGCCAACGCCCGCACTGGCGCCTTGGCCACTTCAGGATGGACTGCAGCCTTGGCGATGCGCTCTGCCACCTGGTCGCCATACACGGTGTACAGCGCCACGGGGTTGTAGATCAACACGATCGCGCCCGATGCCAGTACCGACATGCCCGCCAGACCCGGCAGACGCGCCAGTTGCGGCCCAAGGTTCTTCACCACCACTTCCTGGTTGCCCAGCACTTCGTCCACATGCACCGCCACGCGCTTGGCGGCCGAGCGCAGGATGACCACCGCACTGGTCTTTTCCGGCACTTCGTTGCTGCGCAGATCGCCTTGCAGCAGTGCGCCGGCATAGTAGTACGGCAGTGCGTCGGCGTTGTCCTGGTAGACGCCGCTGGAATGGCCCTGGTCTATCGTGTCCTGCGATACCCGGCGGACATACTCCACCAGGTTGGCCGGCACGCCAAACTTGATGCCGCCAGCACGCATCATCACCACCTGCGTCACCGCCGTGGTCAAGGGCATCACCATCTGGAAGGTGGTACCACGGCCCTGGTCCGATGTGGTGACGATATGGCCACCCAGCGACTGGATCTCGGTGCGCACCACATCCATGCCGATGCCGCGGCCCGAAATGTCGGACACCGATGCCGCCGTGGAGAAGCCGGGCGCGAAGATCAGTTGCGCCGCCTTTTGCACATCGACCGCTTCTTCCACGGTAACCAGGCCCTGCTGCACAGCCTTCTGGCGGATCTTTTCAAGTTGCAGACCTGCGCCATCGTCCTTGAAGGAGACCGCAATGTCGTTGCCTTCCTGCTTCACATCAACCGTGATGGTGCCGATGGCCGGCTTGCCCTGGCGCTTGCGCAGCTCGGGCGACTCAATGCCGTGGGCCACGCTGTTGCGCAGCAAGTGTTCGAAGGCAGGCGTCACACGATCAAGCACGCCGCGGTCGATTTCAATCGCACCACCGGCAATGTCCAGCTTGACCTGCTTGCCCAGCTCCTTGGAAATCTGCCGCACGATGGCATACAGCCGCTCGGAAATCGAATCGAACTCCACCATGCGCGTTCGCAGCAGATCGCGCTGCAGCTCGCGGGCCTGACGCCCCTGGGCGATCAGATCGTCTTCTGCCCCTTCGGCAGTGCGCTGCAGGTTGCGCTGCACGGTACCCACGTCATTGACCGATTCGGCCATCATGCGAGTGAGTTCCTGCACGCGGGTGAAGCGGTCAAACTCCAGTGGATCGAAGCCCGAGTCCGTATCCTTGGCCTGCGCCATGCGCGACTGCATCTGCGACTCGGCCTGCACTTCCACGTCACGCAGCAGACTGCGCAAACGCTCCAGGTTGGCCGACATGTCCTTGATCGACGAACGGATGTTGGACAGGCGCATGTCCAGGCGGGAGCGGGCAATCAGCACCTCACCGGCCTCGTTCACCAGCCGGTCCAACAGCTGGGAGCGTACGCGTACCGACTGCCCGGCCGCCACACGCACAGGTGCCATCCGCAATACCAGCGGCTTGTGGTGCACGCCCTGGCCCACGCCTGCAGACGGCTCGCTCGCCAGAGCTTCGGACTCTTCGTCTTGCGGTGCAGGCGCGCTGGCGACGACTTCCGCCACCACGGCGCTCATGTCGGAGGCAGGCGCTGCATGCTGCGGCAAGGTACCTTCGGCCAGCACCTGGTTGCCGCGCTGCTGCAGCCCAACAAACTCGTGCTGCAGGCCATCGTAGCGAGCCAGCAAGGCTTCAATGTCCTGCGTGGTCAGATTCTCCGTACCGATGTCTTCGACCTCGGATTCCATGCGGTGCGACATTTCGCCCAGACGCATGGCTCCGGCAAGGCGCGCGCTGCCCTTGAGCGTGTGCAGGTGGCGCAGCACCTCTCCGCGCGGAGGCAGATAGTTCGGATCTGCGGACCACTCGCGCAGCGCCGTGCCCAGTCTTGGCAGCAACTCCTGGGCTTCTTCTTCAAATATCAGGAACAGGTCGGGATCGATGACGTCATGAACGTCCATCGAGTCGTCCATGACCAGACCCATCGCAGGCCGCACCTCGCCGATCAGCGGCGCTGGCGCATGGACGGCGGGCTCCACCTCTGACAGTTCGGCCAGATCGCTGGCCGGGCTGTCTTGCATTTCATAGGGTGGGTGCAGCGCGGAATCGATCTCCTGGTTGGCGATGCCGTGCAGATCCTTGAGCACGATGTCGTTGGCAGGTTTGACAAAACCGGCGGCCACCTGGTGCAGCAGCTTGCGGATCTCGGAGCCTGCCGCCTGGAAGGTATTGAGCCAGGCGACTTCGGGCTGCGATGCATTTTGCACATGCGCCAATGCATGCTCCAGCGCACGCCCCAGCTCCGACAGCGAATGGAAACCCACGGTGGACGAGCTGCCAGCCAGCGAATGGGCGTAGGCGATGGCATCGTCGGGGAAATGCCGGCTGGGATTCTGCGCCCAGGTGTACAGCACCTTCTCCAGGCTGTGCGACCACTCCTCTGCTTCTGCGAGGTATACATTGAAGAGCGCCGTGCTGACACCCAGCACGTTCACTGTTTCTTCGCTGGATTCAACGACTGCGTTGCTCTGCGGTTCTGCAGCAACGACGGCTTCTTCGATGGCCGTGGCAGGCTCTGCTGCCGGGGTCGTGAGCGCGGCAAAACTGCCCAGTTCCAGCGATGGCAGATCCAGGGGCAGCTTTTCCTGGGCAGCAACCACAGGCGGCGCATCGACAAACTCGATGCTCTCGTCCATGGACACAAAGCCGACGCCAGAGTCCTGCAAATCCTGCGGCTCTTGCGGGGCTGCAGCCGCCGGAGGTGCCTGCTCTGCTGCCATGGCCTGCGCAAACTCAGCGAAATCAACCTCTTCGGCACTTTCAGGGGCCGATGCAGACACCACATCATGGGGTACTGCAAGGTCTGGTGCATCGACTGCAGGCTCCAGATTCAAGTCAAGGCCTTCCAGCGGCCACTCCAGAGGCGAAGCGGGCTCCTGGGGCTTCGCCGTGGCGGCGTCCAGCGCTTCCCGATCGAAAGCTGCCTGTGCATCCTGCGCAGCTTCGCTCGCGCCCTCTGCCGCTACCTCTGCGTCGAGTTCCTGGCTGGCTTCGAAAGCGCTGTCCAGCGACAGTTCAGGCAACTCCAGCGGCAGCACCATGGTCTGCTCCGGATCGGCAGCAGCCATGTCGGAGCGAAGCTCTTGCGGCTGCGAATCCTCGGCCTCGGCCACAGTTGCATCACCGGCCTGCGCTGGCGTGACCAACGGAATATGGGTACCGTCCAGACGCATGGCATCGGCAGAGATGCGGAAGATGTCGGGGTTCCAGGTAGAGTTGCGCTCGGCGCCAATGTCTTCCGCCCAACGGCCAAATCCATGCAGGGCCTCGGTGCTCAGTGCGAGCAACGCGCCATTCACGGGCCGGTGTTCCGCCAGCCAGGTGTTGAGCACCTGCTCCATGGACCAGGCGGCTTCGCCAAACTGCATCAGCCCCACCATGCGGGAGCTGCCCTTGAGCGTGTGGAAGGCCCGGCGCAATGTGGTCAGCGCTTCCGTATCGGTGGAATCGCGGCGCAGCGCCTGCAAGGCCTGCCCGCCTGTCTGCACCACGGTCTGCGCCTCTTCCAGGAAGATGCCAAGCAGCTCGTCATCCAGCTCCTCCTGCTGCACAGGAGCAGCAGGTATGGCCTGTACTGCTGGTGCAAACATCTGCAGATCCGGGGCCAGAACGGCGGGTGCAGCGGGGGGTGCAGGGGTCAGGTCAAACAGCGGCGCTGGAATGGTCGGTGCAAAATGCACCGAATCGTCGTCTCTCGCAGCGGAGACTGCAGGCACCGATGCCTGTGCGACGTGGCCGGCCTTTTGGGAACCCATGACGATGCGCAATTCACCGCTTGCCGCATCAAACAGGAACAGCTTGCGGGCCAAGGTGCGCTGGTAACCCAGCATGTCGAGCAGGAAGCCCAGCGCGCCCAGGCTGTTGCCCAGCTTTTCAAAAACAGCTGGCTTGTCTTCGTCGGCAATCTGGCCCACGGCCAGTTGCTCGACCACAGAGCGGAAATGCTGAGTGGCAGCGGCGGCCTGATCGAGGCCCAGCACCGACAAAACCCCGCGCATCTGCGACATGGAGCCCGTGACCGAGCCCAGCATCGACACATCTTCCGGATTGCGGAAATACTGGTCAAGGTGCTTTTCGACTTCGGCCAGGGTCGAGCGCAGCTCATCTACCACGCTGCCCATCGTCTGGTGGTCGCTGACCTTGCGGTACAGCTCTTCCACCCAGGGCTCCAGCGGCTCGGGCGCCGCACCGGAGAGCACGTGGTCCAGGCGCTGTGCCAGCCGGCTCGCCCGCTCGCGCATCAGCACCGGCTTGACGTCCAGCGATTCCAGATTGGCCTGCAGGTACAGGATGGAGGTTGCCACCTCCATGGACAGCGGCGCCGAAGGCACCGTGCTCGTCGCCTGCAAGCGCTCGGCAACGCGGCCCAGCGCCGCGCCCAGTTCATCAGCGCCGACATGCAGCTTGTGCAGGGATTCACGGATCAGGTGGAACTGATCCGCCACGGGCTTGATCTTGTAACGGTCGCCATCTGCCAGCGAAGACCACAGCTCGGCGGCCGACTCGATGCGCTTGCGCGCCTGCGCCAGCACCGCCGGGTCAAACAGCCCAAAGCGCTCCTGCGTGTAGTTGACACCCTGCAGATCGCTGCCTTGCAGGCCTGCGCGCACCGCCTGCAGGATTCTGGCCTGGGACTCATCAGCGCCTTGCGCTACTGCGCAGAAGAAATTGAGTTCATGCAGCAAGGCCTGATCTACATCAGAACTGCCTTTGGCCTGCAGGGCAAACTGCATGATGACGCGCGATGCCGAGCGTTTGACATACAGGTCAGGCACCAGCAGCTTGTGTGCCAAGCCATCAAAAAAGCCCGATGCAACCTTCCAGAACAGACGCAGTGGTGCTTTCGACTGCCCTTGCGCAATGCCCAGGCACACCGCCGTCAAATCGCGGGCAGCGTTGCTGTCCGCTGATTTGATGATGTGGAGCATGCCAGCATCCAGGCGCTCACGGGCACCGCGGTCCAGGGCCAGTGGCGCAACGGCCTCCGTCTGCGGCTCCTGCTGGCTCGCATCTCCATGCCACAGGTCAGCAGGGTGCACACGGTCCTGCCCCACCAGTTCCTGCATTTCCTTGTACTGAGGAAACAGTGCCACAAACGGCACGGCTCGGCCCTTGAGCACATGGCCCAGGTATTCCAGCAGCGCAAACGAAGAGCGCTCCATCAGCGCAACCGCTTTTTCGGTGCACAGGTGCGGCTTTTGCGCGAAACGCTGGGCAGCAGTCTCCATCAGACCGACCAGTTGCGCCGGCTGCTCCACACCCACCATCTGCAGGGCGCCCTGCACCTGGTGCAGGTTCTGCCGAGCAATACGGATGCCCGTGGAATCAATGGCCTCCAGGTCGGAGGCCTTGGCGACCTCTACATCACGAACATAGCGATTGAGCGCCTTGACCATGGATTCCAGCGAGCGGCGAACCTCATCACTGATCCACGCCAATGGCCCAAGATCCCTCTCTTCTGTTTGCACTGCGTTTTCCGCTTTATTTTCGATAGCCATAGACATGCAACAGTCCCCGATTGCGGGTCAAAAATGAACAACAGGCGCGGTCAAGCAATCTTGAATCGCGCCACGGACTGACGCAGCTCCTCAGCCATCTGCGACAGTTCGCGCACCTGCTGCGCCGTAGTGCGGGTGCCATCACTGGTCTGCTCCGTCACTGCAAAAATGTGCTGGATATTCTCGGCCACTTCATTGGCCTGCACGGCTTCATCCGATGCCGAGCGGGAAATCTGCAAGATCAGCTCTGCCAGGCGGCGCGACACACGGTCAATCTCGGCCAGTGCCGTACCCGCGCTGTCAGACAGGCGTGCACCCTCCACCACACCCTGGGTGGAACGCTCCATAGCGGCCACCGCATCCTGCGTGTCGGTCTGAATCGCCTTCACCAGCACCGAGATCTGGCGCGTTGCGTCGGCAGAGCGCTCCGCCAGACGCTGCACTTCTTCGGCCACCACCGAGA
This sequence comes from Comamonas sp. 4034, assembly GCF_050434545.1. Lineage (NCBI taxonomy): Bacteria > Pseudomonadati > Pseudomonadota > Betaproteobacteria > Burkholderiales > Comamonadaceae > Comamonas > Comamonas sp. 4034. Next base: position 14,147 of record NZ_JBNDIT010000013.1, read on the forward strand.
AGCCCCGGCCCGCTTCACCGGCCGACGCAGCCTGAATGGCGGCATTGAGCGCCAGAACGTTGGTCTGCTCGGTAATGTCCGAAATCAGGTCCGTGATTTCGCCAATTTCCTGCGAAGACTCACCCAGGCGCTTGATGCGCTTGGAAGTGTCCTGAATCTGGTCACGGATGGAGTTCATGCCGCCGATGGAGTTTTCCACCGCCTTCAAACCCGATTCGGCAGCCAACAGCGATTGACGCGCCACCGCAGCCGATTCCTGCGCCTGCGACGACACCTGGTTAATACGCGTTGCCATGTCCAGAATGGACTTGCCGGTTTCACGAATCTCGCGCAGTTGCTCGGTCGAGGCGGCCAGCAGCTCGGTCGATGTGGAATCCACGGTCGAGGTGGTGTGCGCCACCCGGGTCGCCGTGTTCTGCACGCTGCCCACCAGCATGCGCAACTCTTCCACGGTGTAGTTCACGGAGTCGGCGATGGCGCCCGTGATGTCTTCCGTCACGGTAGCTTCCTGCGTCAGGTCACCTTCAGCCACCGATTGCAATTCGTTCATCAGACGCAGAATGGCCGCCTGGTTGGCATCGTTCAGTCGCTTGGCTTCCTGCTCCTGGCGGGTCGCATCCTGCTGCAGGATTTCCGCAGCGCGGCGGCGGTTGGCAGAATCAATCAGCTGCAGACGCACAAGGCCCCAGCCTCCCAGGCCCACCAGCAGAGCGGCCAGCACAATGCCGACCAGGTACAGCCAGACCCGGTTGGAGCCGCTGTTCAAATCCGCCTGCAGGGTATTGAGGCGCTGGCGCATCGGCTCACTGGCCGACTGGATCGACACTTCGGCCTCGCGGGCTTCCGAAATGCCCTTGAGGTTGCCCAGAACGGCCGAGCCGTCCTTCAGGGTTGTCTCGTACTGAGCGCTGAGTGCCTGCAGCTTTTCGCGCACTGCACCATCACGGGCAGCACCCAGGCGCAGTTCGCTGCTGCCATTGAGCAAGCCGCCCACCAACTCCTTGAAGGTGTTCAGATCCTTGCCCAGCAGGAAAACGGCTTCCGCACTGGCGCCGGCGCCAGACTGGAAATCGCTGGAGGACTTGGCAATACGCTGGGTCAGCATGGTCAACTGGCTGGCTGCAGCGATTTCTGCAGTGGGCGCGCCCTGTTGCAGCTTCAGGCTGACAACGGCTTCGCTCAACTCCAGCAGGTTCTGCGTGTTTCTGTGGATGGCCTGCAAGGCCTTGCTCATCGAGATGAGCGCATCCTTTTGCTTGATGATCACATCGCTCTTGGCAGCCGTGCGGTTGGCATCCTCCACCAGAGGATCGAGCGTTTCGGCATACGAGTCCGACAAGGCCTTGATGCCCAGTTCGTCATCGCCGGACTTCAGGCCCAGCACGTTCTGCTTGAGAACGGTCGAGCTCTCGGCCACATCGGCAAAGGATTGCTCATGGCCATTGAGCGCCTGGCCCACGGCCTTGGCAAGACGTTGGGACTGAGTCAGCGCCTGGCCGGTGGCAGACAACTGCCCCGTCACTGTGCGCGACTGAAGAATCGCCCACACTGCCAGCGCAAAGAACACCACCAGGCCGCCGATCACGATCGCCAGCAGGGTTTTCTGGTGCTTGGACGCCGGAGCGGTTCCCAATACGGGCAGGGTGATCGGATCATCACCGCTCACGTTGCCCTCGACCAATTGCTCCATGTATGCATTGCTGGTGGCCAATGTCGACTCAGAGGGAGCCGCAACAGCATCACCGGTGGAGCCTTCGGACAGCATGACCTGGTCGCCATCCGGGAAAATGCTGACACCGGGTTCTGGCGCTGCCGCATCTTCTTTGCGTTTGAATAGTTTGCTAAACATACAGAGTGGTTATGGTCAGAGGGTGGCAGGCGTTCTGCGCTATGCCGTGATATCGAGAAAATCGGGGGCATTGGCCAACAGCTGCAGATTCAACTCCTGCCATTGTTCGCCGGTGGTCGTCGTATAGAGGGCGCCAAAGAACTCAGGCGCATCGGGAGCCGCATCGCTGGAATGCTGGAAATCGGCAATGCCCCGCAGACCTCCCAGGTCCTCCACGAACAGCGCCGCATTGACCCCCATCATGGGATTGAGTGCCACGACCGAGGCCTCTGCAAATACCTGTTCGCTGCGCGCAACGGGCAGGCCCAGCATGCGCGCGAGGTCGACCACGGTCAATAAAATGCCCCGGATGCTGGTGACTCCCAGCATCCAGGGCTTGGTGTAGGGAACCGGCTCGACGCCGCTCCAGCCTACCACTTCGCCAGACTGGCTCAGGGGTAGCAGAAAATTCCTGTTGCTGATCTTGACGGCCAGCCACGACGCTCCCACAGCGGTCTGTGTACGCGCCTGGCTCAGGCGATCTGCCAGGCGGGCCTGCAAATCCCGTAGGTCTTCGCGTTGTGTCATGCCTTAACCCAATGCCTCGATCTTGGCCTTGAGCTCGGCCGGGTCCACCGGTTTGGTCACGTAGCCGCGTGCGCCCTGGCGCATGCCCCAGACGCGGTCGGTTTCCTGGTTCTTGCTGGTGCACATGATGATCGGAATGTCCGCGTAATCCGGGTTGCGCGTGATCGAGCGCGTGAGCTGGAAGCCATTTTGCCCGGGCATGACCACATCCATCAGGATCAGGTCAGGGCGCTCTTCTGCCAGGCGCTGCATCGCCTCATCCGAGTTCTGGGCCGTGCGCACCACCATGCCGTGGCGCATCAACAGGTCGCTCAGGAACATCAACTCGGTTTTGGAGTCGTCGACGATTAAAACTTTTTGAATAGGCACAGCCCCTCCTTACCGCACAGCGACGAAGCGCCCGACGGTTTCCAGCAATTGGTCTTTGGTAAATGGTTTGGTGAGGTAGTCTTCGCAACCCACCATGCGGCCCCGGGCCTTGTCGAACACGCCGTCCTTGGACGACAGCATGACCACAGGCGTGGAGGCAAAGGATTCATTGCGCTTGACGATGGCGCAGGTCTGGTAGCCATCCAGCTTGGGCATCAGGATGTCGCAAAACACCATGTCCGGCTTGAAATCGTTGATCTTGGAAAGTGCATCAAAGCCGTCTTCCGCCAGCAGCACTTCATAGCCACCCTGCTTGAGGAATATCTCGGCACTGCGGCGAATGGTGTTGCTGTCGTCAACCACCAGGACCTTGAAATTTTCTGCGGATGCTGTCACCGGCCACTCTCCTCACCTAAAGTGTGAAATGCAAATGCACACGGCAGCGAAGGCTGACAACACCCCTCCCACCCGGCTCGCATAAATGTGAATCGCATGTATGCGATTTTTCTTTCGACGGAACGGCGCCCGTTTTGGCGCATTTTGCACCACAACGCGTACACTGGACCCGTCGCCCCTGCTCTTAATCTTGAAAAGCTTACATAGCCTTTAAATAGAATGCAACGATTGTAGCTTTTCAACACGGTTGGTTGTGGTTCTTGCGGCACTGTGCCATACCCTATTGACCTATGACATCTCCTTTGACATCTGTGCCCGAATCCAGCGCCAGTGACAGCACCCTCGCCGCCTCCATCGACACCGTCAGCATCCTGTGCGTCAACGCCAACGACCCGATTGGCGCTGGCGGCATCAACGGCGACAGCCTCGCCGTAGCCTCCATGGGAGGGCACCCCTGCACCGTGGCGACGGGCACCCTGGTGCGCGACACCCTCGATACCCTCGATTTCTACGCGCTGCCTGATGATGCAGTGCAACATCAAGCCCAGACGGTTCTGCAGGACATCCCCATCCGCGCCATCAAGATCGGTTTTCTGGGATCGATAGGCAACGTGCGGGTTTGCGCAGAAGTGACCAATGACTATCCGGATATTCCGGTGGTTGCCTATGTCTCCAGCATGGCCTGGTGGGATGGCGCGCTGATCGAGGATTACCTGGATGCCTATGAAGAGCTGCTGCTGCCCCAGGTGACCGTGCTGGTGGGCGCCTATGGCCTGCTGTGGCGCTGGCTGGTGCCGGACCGCACCTCCGAACACCCGCCCACGCCGCGCGACATTGCCCGGGCCGCCGCCGAACACGGGGTGCCCTTTGTGCTGGTTACCGGCATTCCCCGCAAGGACCAGCATGTGGAAAACGTGCTGGCCTCCTCCGACACCATCTACGGCAGCGGCGAATTCGAGCTGTTCGAAACCGAGTACCTGGGCGCTGGCGACACCCTGAGCGCCGCACTGGCCGCCCTCTTGGCCACTGAAGTCCCATTGAGCGACGCCACGGCAGAAGCGATGACCTACCTCGACAAATGCCTGGAAGGGGGCTTGCGCCCCGGCATGGGCAAGACGATTCCGGATCGCCTGTTCTGGGTACATGCCGATGATGACGAAGACGCGGACCCGGACGACGCTGCCAGCGCGACCTGATTGTCTGATTGTTACCACCTGATGTCATCTGTTGGAATCGGGTGGCGTCTGTTGCCGTCACCCCGCCGGGGGTAAAACAATGCATCCCGCTGCGGTACCCCCGGTTTGACAGCCCCTCTCCGCTGGTTGGCCGACAATCAGCGGCGAACTCTCCTCTGACCCGCTATGACCATCGATAAAAACGCCCAATTGTTTGAACGCGCACGCCAGGTGATTCCCGGCGGCGTCAACTCGCCCGTGCGCGCCTTCAATGCCGTGGGCGGTACCCCGCCCTTCATTGCACGCGCCCAAGGCGCCTACCTGTGGGATGCCAACGGCAAACAGTATGTGGACTACATCGGCTCCTGGGGGCCGATGATCCTGGGCCATGGCCAGGCCGATGTGGTGCAGGCCGTGCAGGCCGCCCTGCTGGATGGTTTCTCCTTCGGCGCACCGACCGAGCGCGAAGTGGCGCTGTCCGAGGCCATTCTCAAGCTCATTCCGTCGATGGACATGGTGCGCCTGGTCAGCTCCGGCACCGAAGCCGGCATGAGCGCCATCCGCCTGGCGCGGGGTTACACCGGCCGCAACAAGCTCATCAAGTTCAACGGCTGCTACCACGGCCACGCCGATGCGCTGCTCGTCAAGGCGGGCTCGGGCCTGGCCACCTTTGGCGCCTCGTCGTCGGCCGGTGTGCCGGCCGAGGTGGTGCAGGACACCGTCGTACTGGAATACAACGACATCGCCCAGCTCGAAGAGGCCTTTGCCAAGTATGAGGGCCAGATTGCCTGCGTGATGATGGAGCCGATTGCGGGCAACATGAATTTCGTGCGCGCCACGCCCGAATTCACCCTGCGCATCCGCCAGTTGTGCGACGCACACGGCGCGCTGATGATCTACGACGAGGTGATGACGGGCTTCCGTGTGGCCCTGGGCGGCGCGCAAAGCATCTATGCGCAGCAGATCCCGGGCTTCCGGCCTGATATCACGGTCATGGGCAAGGTGATCGGCGGCGGCATGCCGATGGCCGCCTTCGGCGCGCGCCGCGAAATCATGGAAAAACTCTCGCCCCTGGGCCCGGTCTACCAGGCAGGCACCCTCTCAGGTAACCCGATTGCCACGGCCTGCGGCCTCAAGACGCTGGAGCTGATCAGCCAGCCGGGCTTTCATGACCGCCTGCACGCCCAGACTGGCAAGCTGATGACCGGTATCAAGGCCGAAGCCGATGCCGCCGGCGTTCCTTTCTGCGTGGACCACCAGGGCGGCCTGTTCGGCTTCTTCCTGCTGCCCGAGCTGCCCAGCAACTACGACGCCGTGATGAAGAGCGACAAGCCGCTGTTCAACAAGTTCTTCCACGGCATGCTCGCGCGCGGCCACTACTTTGCGCCCGCGCTGTACGAAGCCGGCTTTGTCAGCAGCGCGCACACCGATGCGGACATCGCCTCGACGGTGGAAGCCGCCCGCGAAGTGTTCAAAACACTATAAAAATCCGGCCTTGGCGCTTTTCTGGCAAGCGCCAATAGCTCTTAAAGAGAGAGCAAAACAAAGCCCCGGCATGCCGGGGCTTTGTTCATGAAGAAAACGCCGCTCAGTCGTCGTTGCCGGTGAGGGACATGATCAGGCGCAGCACGTACCAGAACAGCAGCGCCACCGATGCGAACAGGTGCAATGCAGCGCCTGCAGGACGGTCTGCGGGGTAGTGGTGGATGATCTGCGAGGTGTCATACAGCACGCAGGCGCCAGCGAACAGGATCATGGCACCGGAGAACCACACGCCCAGCTTGAAGCCGAACAGCACGCCCGCGATGATGACGCCGATGGCCACCAGACCACCAATCTTCAGAAAACCGCCCAGGAAGGAGAAATCGGTCTTGCTGGTGAAAGCGGTAAAGGTCAGGCCCGCCACCAAGGCCAGGGTGGCAATGGCTGCTGCCTGAATGGCACCAGGAGCGATGATGCTTGCCATGGCCAGCATCGGCGCAAAAATCAGCGACTCTGCGACCACATAGCCACCCAGCGCCAGCATCTGCACGCTGTTGCTCTCGGAATTGTCTGCCGCATTGGTGGCAAGCCAGCCCACCACCATGAATGCACCCATCACGCCCAGCCAGGCCCACTTGCTGGCGCCCAGCATCTTGAGCATGGCAAACGATGCGCCGCTCGCATACAGGCCAAACGACAGTACGGCAAACAGCAGCACGGCAACAGCCAGATAGCTGTAGGCAGCCTTGATAAATTGGCCGCGGGTCTGCGCCTCGGGCACTCCACCGCCGTGGCCGGCGTATTCGGGAAAGTTCATGCGTCCTCCTTCGGTTTCTCTGCGTTGCAGGGGGCACCGATCGTTGCCCCCTTGTGCGCCGCAGTATCGCAGATTTGCTTTACAAAAGTACAGGCTTTTCAGCCATGCCGTACGGGCATTGCTGCCTGCATGGACCGGCACGCAGAAAAAAAGCCCGCATCTTGCGGGCCTGTGGGCGGGATCGGGGGTCTCAAGGCTTGCCAGCCTCCGGCTTGGCTGATGGCTTGAGCGCCATCAACCAGCCGGCCATCAACTCGGCCTGCTCCTGCGTGATCTGCGGGTGGCGGGGCATCACCACACGGCCCCACTCCCCCACGCTGCCCTCGCGGATCTTGCCCGCCAGGTACTGAACCCCGTCGGGCCGGTCGCCGTAGCGTTTGGCAATGGTCATGAAACCGGGGCCCACCACATCCAGATCCATGGTGTGGCAGCGCATGCAGTCGCTGCTTTTCGTCACCAGATCGCGCCCCCGCTGCAGAGCAGGGCTGGCCGCAATGGTTTGCTCGACCGCCACCACCTCCGGCTTGGGCCGCAGGATCAGGCGCCCGATGTTGAACATCCCCAGCCCCACCACCAGCGCAAAACCCACAATCACCACGCCCCACCAGCGCGAGCGGCGGGGCTGTTCGTCTCTCTCTTCTCGTGTATCGCTCATGGCTTCCTCAATTGATACGCCGAACCGCCACGAGGCAGCCCTCCTTCAGGAAGACCGCCCAGCGGCGCACGATCAATCAATGCCGGAAGTGGCGCACGCCGGTGAACACCATGGCCACGCCGCGCTCATTGGCGGCGTCGATCACTTCCTGGTCGCGCATCGAGCCGCCGGGCTGGGCCACACAGGTTGCGCCCGCATCCACCACCACATCCAGGCCGTCGCGGAACGGGAAGAAGGCGTCGCTCGCCACCACGGTGTTCTGCAGCGACAGCTTGGCGGCATCGGCCTTGATAGAGGCGATGCGTGCCGAATCCAGGCGCGACATCTGGCCCGCGCCTACACCCATGGTCATGCCGTTCTTGCAGAACACGATGGCGTTGGACTTGACGTACTTGGCCACCTTCCAGGCGAACAGCAGGTCGTTCAGCTCCTCGGGGGTGGGCTGCTTGACGGTGACGACCTTCAGCTCGGCCAGCTGCAGTTCATGGTTGTCTGCGGTCTGCAGCAGCAGGCCCGAGCCCACGCGCTTGGATTCGACGGCGTTGCGGCCTTGGTCCCAGGCGCGCTCGCCGCCGGCGGGCAAGGCGATCTTCATCAGGCGCACATTGACCTTGGCCTTGAAGATTTCCAGCGCCTCGGCGCTGAAGTCAGGCGCCATCAGCACTTCAACGAACTGCTTGGAGACGGCTTCGGCCGCAGCCTTGTCCACAGTGCGGTTGAAGGCGATGATGCCGCCAAACGCACTGGTGGGGTCGGTCTGGAAGGCCTTGGCATAGGCTTCGTGCGCATCCTTGCCGATGGCTACGCCGCAGGGGTTGGCGTGCTTGACGATCACGCAGGCGGGCACGTCAAAGCTCTTGACGCACTCCCAGGCAGCATCGGCGTCGGCGATGTTGTTGTAAGAGAGCTCCTTGCCCTGCAGCTGCACGCCGGTCACCAGCGAGCCGGGGGCGGGATACAGGTCGCGGTACAGCGCTGCCTGCTGGTGGCTGTTTTCGCCGTAGCGCAGGTCCTGTACCTTGATGAAGTGGCCATTGCTCTGGCCGGCGAACAGTGCGCGCTCGGGCACATATGCTTCGCTCAGCTTCTCTTCTTCAAACTTGACGCTCGACAAGTAATCGCTGATCGCACCATCGTACTGGGCGATGCGGTTGAAGGCAGCCACGGACAGCGCAAAGCGCAGCTTGTCGGACAGCTTGCCCGCGCCCTTGAGCTCAGCCAGCACGGCGTCGTACTGGTCGGCAGCCGTGACCACGCCCACATCCTTCCAGTTCTTGGCGGCAGAGCGCACCATGGCCGGGCCACCAATGTCGATGTTTTCGATAGCGTCGGCCAGCGTGCAGCCTGCCTTGGCCACAGTGGCCTCGAACGGATAGAGGTTCACCACCAGCAGATCGATGGTCTCGATGCCGTGTTCCTTCAGGGCTGCCATGTGCTCGGGCAACTCGCGGCGCGCCAGCAGACCGCCATGCACCTTGGGGTGCAGGGTCTTGACGCGGCCATCCAGCATCTCGGGGAACTGGGTCACCTCAGCCACCTCAGTCACCGGCAGGCCCACGCCCGCCAGCAGCTTGGCCGTGCCGCCGGTGGACAGCAGTTGCACGCCCAGGCCGTGCAGCGCCTGCGCAAACTCCACAATGCCGGTCTTGTCAGAAACGGAAATCAGTGCTTTCATGGCAATCACTCTATAGATAAAAACAGGCTCTAGCGCTTGCACTGATTGCGCAAGCTGCTATAAATTTGATAGATTTCAAAGCATCTTGTGCTCAACCAGCTTCTTGCGCAGGGTGTTGCGGTTCAGGCCCAGCCATTCGGCCGCGCGCGACTGGTTGTTGTCTGCGTGGTTCATCACCACTTCCAGCATGGGGCGCTCCACCATGCGCACCACCATCTCGTACACGCGGTCCGGCACTTCGCCTTCCAGATCATGAAAATACGTCTGCAGGCTTTCGCGCACGGACTGCTCAATCGTCGTCTTGCTCATACACAATCACTCGTTGTTGCTGGGGCATCGGCTCCCTCGCCGGCCACTGGCGCTGCCGCACTAACAGGCAGGCGATCCATCTGCTGCCCCAGGGCATCCAGATAATCGGCCACCGCCTGCCATTGCGCAGCGCTGTTCTCTATTAGATTCATCTCGCGCCGAAACGCGTCCCCTCCGGGCAGATCGCGCACATACCATGCGATGTGCTTGCGCGCAGAGCGCACACCTGTGCTCTCTCCGTACAGCGCATAGTGGTGCTGCAGGTGCGCCAGCAGGTGCCTGCGCAGCTCGGCCACCAAGGGCGGTGCCAGGTGCTCGCCCGTCTGCAGAAAGTGCACGATTTCCCGAAAAATCCAGGGCCGCCCCTGGGCAGCCCGCCCCACCATCACGGCATCTGCACCGGTGTAGGCGAGCACATCGCGCGCCTTCTCGGGGCTGGTGATGTCGCCATTGGCCACCACGGGCACGCCCACGGCCGCCTTGACGGCGCGGATCGTGTCGTACTCGGCAAAACCTTTGTAGCCCTGCTCGCGCGTGCGGCCATGCACAGTCAGCATCTGGATGCCGACCTGCTCGAACTGCTGCGCCAGCGTGATGGCGTTCCTGTGCTCGTCGCTCCAGCCGGTGCGCATCTTGAGGGTGACAGGCACCTTGAACGGCGCTGCCGCCTCCACCACCGCGGCGGCGATCTCCACCGCCAGCGGCTCGTTCTGCATCAGCGCCGACCCCGCCCATTTGTTGCACACCTTCTTGGCCGGGCAACCCATGTTGATGTCGATGATCTGCGCGCCGCGCTCGATGTTGTAGACCGCCGCCTCGGCCATCATGAGCGCATCGGTGCCAGCGATCTGCACGGAGATCGGCCCCGGCTCGCCCGCGTGGTTGGCACGGCGGCTGGTCTTCAAGCTGTCCCACAGGTCCTTGCGGCTCGTCACCATCTCGCTGACCGCATAGCCTGCCCCCAACGCCTTGCACAGCTGGCGGAAGGGCCGGTCCGTCACACCCGCCATGGGTGCCACAAACACGTTGTTGGCCAATTGATAGGAACCGATGCGCACGGACATGGGGAAAAGACAAAAGCGCGCTCCAAAAACAGGGGCGCCGTAGCTTGAATGGTTTGGGGAAGAGAGCGATTGTACCTGCTCAAAAAATCAGCAAGCACCAAATCAACCCGGTTGACACCGTATTCGTCCTGTTATTTTTTCGTTGCAGGGCCTCGGCAGCATGAAAAGCCCTCACGCCAGAGCTGCGGGCTACACTGGCGCGCATGGAAGTGTGGATGCATCAACTGCTGCAATGGCTGGCCCTGCCCCAGTTCGGGCTCAGCACCGTCTTTATCGTGGCGCTGATATCGGCAACGCTGCTGCCGCTGGGGTCCGAGCCTGCCGTGGCGGGCCTGCTGCAGCTCAACCCCGATCTGTTCTGGCAGGCCATTCTGGTGGCGACGGCGGGCAACACCCTGGGTGGCGCCATCAGTTGGTGGACCGGCATGCTGGCACACAAGGCATGGCGCAAGGCGCGCAGCCTGCGCCATGCGAACGACCCCGTGCAAGTGGGTGACGACGCCGCGTCCGCCCAGGCCCCGCACCAGCGCAGCCGCCACCAGCGCATGGCCCGCGTCTGGCTGCGCAAGTTTGGCGCCAAGGCCTGCCTGCTGAGCTGGCTGCCGGTGGTGGGCGATCCGATCTGCGCCGTTGCAGGCTGGCTGCGCCTGCCGTTCTGGCCCTGCGTCTTCTATATGGCCATCGGCAAATTCATGCGCTACCTCGTCATGACCGCCACCATCCTGCACTTCTGGCCCGCAGGCTCGCTCACTGGCTGATCAGGGCAGAAACTTCGGCGAAAGCAGGCGCAGGCCGATGGAAACCCAGTGGCCGCCCTCGCCGCCAAAGCGGTTGCCGTAGGTGGCGTCCACCTGCACCCGGTCGGGCACCAGCCAGTGGCGCAGGCCCACCTGGTAATACGGCTTGCCCACGCCCTGGCGGTAGGTCTCTGCCACCAGCCAGTTGCTGCCCGACAGCTGCGTCTCGGAGCCCAGGCCCCAGGTGAGGCGGTTGTTGTGCGTGCCCTGCTCCCGCAGCCAGCCCACATTGGTGTGCAGCACCAGCTTGTCGTCGGCAAACGAAAAGCTGACAGGCACATAGGCATAGGTATCGCGGCCGCCGCCCGAGCCCGGGCGCGGATCGCGCGACACACCAGCGGCCAGGCCATAGCCCCAGCCATTGGTTTCCAGCGGTTTGAACAGGGTCTTGCCCTGGATCAATTGCGCACTGCGCCGCGTGCCACCGTCCTCGCGCGTCCACGCGCCGCCCAGCGTCACCTCCAGGTTGCCTGTGAAGTTGCAGGCGGGCTGCGCCCACAGCTCGGTATGGCCATCGGTGCGCTTGGCCCAGCTCTCCAGCTGGCACGACTTGTCATCCACCACCCGCGCATCGTCCGTGTTCATCGGGCGGGCCGCATGGGCCATCAACGGGGCGGCGCACACAGCAGCCACCAGGCCATGCATCCAGGGGGTCCAACGCATAAAAACTCCTTCGCGCATCTGCAGCCAGCGTGCCCGGCCCGTCCGCCCACCAGTCACGCACCGCGCCGCACGCGTGATTCCTTGATTGATTTGGCGCGGATTATAGGGAGCGCGTACAGGTTTCTGCAGCGTCTGCAGACGCATGGCACCAAACAGCAACAGCGCCAGCCCCTCCACTCAGATGCCACCCACATGCCATACGGATGACACATTCCTGGCGTAGGGCGGGGAATGGCGATGCCGAACCGTCCCGCCACAAAGGCCTTCCGCGTCAACGCCCGCCTAATCCACCCGCAAGCCCAACTGCCGTGCCACAGCACCATAGCGGTCGATATCGGCCGCGATGACCTGGCCAAACTGCGCCGCGCTTTGCTGCACCGGCGTATAGCCCTGTTCCCGCAGCGATTGCTGCATGGCGGGCTCCGCCAGAATCTGCGCGAGCACGGCGTGCATGCGCTGCACCAGGGCATCGCCAGTAGCGGCGGGCGCGAGCAGGCCATGCCACTGCTCCACGGCAAACCCGGCCACGCCTTGCTCGGCCACCGTGGGCACCAGCGGCCACTGCGCAAGGCGCTGGGGCGCGGTGATGGCAATGGCCCGCACGCGGCCCGCTTCGATCAGCGGCGCAGCGCTGCTGGCCGTCACCACGCCCAGGGGCACCTGGCCTGCCGCAATCGCCGTGATGGCCGGCCCGCAGCCCTTGTAGGGCACATGCTGCAAATGCACTTGCGCGGCCTGCGCCAGCATTTCGCCAGCCATGTGCTGCGGCGTGCCGTTGCCGCACGATGCAAACGGCAGATCCTGCACTTGCGCAGCGGCCCGCGCATCGGCCAGGCTGTGCAGCGCGCTTGCCTGCGGCACCACCAGCACCGAGGCAATCGTGCCCACGTTGAAGACCGCCTTGAAATCTTGTCGCGGGTCAAAATCGAGCTGCTGGTAGACCGCCGGGTTGATGGCAAACGAGCTGTTCACCATCAACAATGTGGCGCCGTCGCCCACCGCTTCGGCCACATGGCGCGCGCCAATGTTGCCGCTGGCACCGGGCCGGTTTTCCACCACCACGCTCTGGCCAATGCGCTGCTGCAGGGCGGCGCCCAGCTTGCGTGCCAGCAGATCGGTGCCCCCACCGGGCGGAAAGGTCACGACGATGGTGATCGGCCGGTCAAAACGGGCCGCCGCCATGGTGCTGCCGCCCAGCCACAGGCCTGCGGCCATGCAGGCCGCCGTGGCGGCTGCGACCCACCACCAGGAAATGCGTTTGGGAAATCGGGGCATGGTGCGCCTCCTTGCAAGGTTGGTGTGCTGCGCTGCGGCAGGTTCAGGCGTCGAGGCCGATATCCAGCACCTTGGCGCTGTGCGTCAGCCAGCCCACGGCGATCTGGTCCACCCCGGTTGCGGCCACGTGCGGCGCGGTCTCGGGCGTGATGCGGCCCGAGGCCTCGGTCACCGCCTTGCCTTTGCACATGGCCACAGCCGTGCGCAGCGTCTCCAGGTCCATGTTGTCCAGCAGCACCACGTCAACGCCCAGTTGCAGGGCGGATTCCAGCTGCGCGAGCGTGTCCACTTCCAGCTCGATCTTCACCATGTGGCCCACGCCCGCCCGCGCGCGGCCCACGGCGGTGGCCACATCGCCTGCCAGGGCAATGTGGTTGTCCTTGATGAGCACGGCATCGTCCAGACCGAAGCGGTGGTTGCTGCCGCCACCCACGCGCACCGCGTATTTCTGCAGCGCGCGCAGGCCCGGCATGGTCTTGCGCGTGCAGGTGACCCGCGTGCCGTAGGGCCGAATGGCCTGGGCAATCGAATAGGTAGCGCTGGCCACGCCGCTCAGGTGGCACAGATAGTTCAGCGCCGTGCGTTCAGCCGTCAGAATGGCGCGGCTCTTGCCGCTGATGCGCGCGATCTCCATTCCCGGCGCCAGCACCGTGCCATCACCGCACAGCGGCTCGAACACCAGGCCACTGTCGAGCAGATGAAAGGCCAGCCGCGCCAGATCCAGCCCCGCCAATACGCCCTCCTGCCGCGCCACGAGGCGCAGGCTGTCCTTGGCATCGGCGGGCACGATGGTGTCGGTCGTCAGATCGCCAGCGCGGCCCAGGTCTTCGAGCAGGGCCATGCGCACCATCGGCTCCAGCATCACATCAGGCAAGGGAGGTACGGGCAGTGCGGCTGTCTTATTAATGCTCATTTTGAGTATTTAAAGGGTAAAAAAGGGGCGCGACGAGCCTTGTTCGTTGCGCATTCACTTATGCTAAATATGAGCATAAATATTGTCAAGGCTTGTCCTTTTGAGCGCATCCGAACCCATACCCTGCGGACGACCGTTTTGGCAACTGCAGGCGCGCATCTATCGTCTACCGCATCGGCCTGCAGTGCAGGTGCAGAAATAGCAGTTAAATATGGCTTCAGCAGCCAACCAGCATACGCTAGCAGCTATCTTTTTTGAATAAAATAGTGATCAGCTGCGCGCCAGGGGCAGCTTGTTTCCGGCAATGGCCCGCTCCATCAGCACATTGCGACGAAAGCGGAACAGTTTGGCGGGCCGGCCCGCGCCCACCGTGCTCATGTGGCCGGTGTCTTCCACCAGGGCCTGCTGCTCGATCAAACGGCGAAAGTTCTGCTTGTGCAGGCTGCGCCCGGCCAAGGCCTCCACGGTCTGCTGCAGTTGCAACAGCGAAAAGCTGTCCGCCATCAGCTCAAAAACCACGGGGCGGTACTTGATCTTGGCCCGCAGGCGCGCCATGCCGGTGGCCAGAATGCGGCGGTGGTCGTTGCGCATGGCTGCACCCAGCAGTTGGCGGCCTGCGGGGGCGGCCACGCCGTCGCGCCAGGCTTCGGCCACCAGGCCAGCTTCAAAAAGCAGTTCGTAGCGCTGCAGCACCAGTTCTTCGTTCCAATCGCTGCCCTCCAGGCCAAAAGTGACGCTAGCGCGCTCCCATCGAGCGCTTTTAGCTATATTTTCAGGAGCATCATTACTCCATGCGCGCAAGGCGGGCGCAATGCACTGGCTGAGAATGTCGGGCGCGCCGCTGCGCCAGTCCTCCCAGGGGAAATAGCGGTACCAGTCCTGCCAGCCCGGCTGGGCATCCCCCGCGTCATCCAGCTCGCGCGTCAGCGCCAGGTAGCTGATGGAGATGGCGCGCATGCCCACCTCCTGCGAGCGGTCGCGGTCGGCAAAGGTGTAGAGTTGCTCGACAAAGCCGAGCGGGTGGTGGGTTTGCGTCTCCACCCAGGCCCGCAGACTGGCCTGCAGCGAGCGGTGGTTGGCGGTGAACGGCCCCGCAGGCAGGGCGTCACCGCCATGCGTGGTCAGGATGCGCGGCTCGCCGCCCGTCACCGCCACCAGCACCGCCACCAGATCGGCCTGCACCGAATGCTGCTCGCGCTCGGCAGCGCTTGGCGCGGTAGGTGCAACGGCATTCATGGCAGCGGCGGATGGTGTCACCAGGCAGGACTTTCTCGGAAATTCGTTGGGATGGCTCGGACCGCGCGATGGCGCAGAGGTCGCAAGGGATGGCGAAGAGGCTCTCCGCGCGGTCAAAGGCTATCTTATAACGGCTTGCAGCGGCATTGCGCCGCGCCCGCCCGCCAACAAAAAGCCCGCTGGCAATGCAGCGGGCTTTGTGGGGCCGTACCACCAGCGCAGGGGCCATGCGCTGACAGTTCAATGGCAGGTTCAATCAGACGTTGAACAGGAAGTTCAGCACATCGCCGTCCTTGACGATGTATTCCTTGCCTTCGGCGCGCATCTTGCCCGCTTCCTTGGCGCCCTGCTCACCCTTGAACTGGATGTAGTCGTCGAACGAGATGGTCTGCGCACGGATGAAGCCGCGCTCGAAGTCGCCGTGGATCACGCCGGCAGCCTGCGGGGCGGTGGCGCCCACGGGCACGGTCCAGGCGCGCACTTCCTTCACACCTGCGGTGAAGTAGGTCTGCAACCCCAGCAGCTTGAAGCCAGCGCGGATCAGGCGGTTGAGGCCGGGCTCTTCCAGGCCCATTTCTTCAAGGAACATGTCGCGGTCTTCGTCGCTCATTTCCGACATTTCGGCCTCGATCTTGGCGCAGATCGCCACCACGGGCGCGCCCTGGGCTTCGGCGTAGGCTTTGAGGCTGTCGAGCAGCGGGTTGTTCTCAAAGCCGTCTTCGCTGACGTTGCCCACAAACATGGCAGGCTTGGCGGTGATCAGGCAGAACTGCTTGAGCAGGGGCGCGTCCTCTTTGGACACGGGCACGATGCGGGCAGGCTTGCCTTCGTTGAGCACAGCCTGGATGGGCGTGAGCAGCGAGACGAGCTTGGCCGCTTCCTTGTCGTTGCCCGACTTGGCTGCCTTGCTGTAGCGGTTGAGCGCTTTTTCGACGGTGGCGAGGTCTGCCAGGCACAGCTCGGTCTGGATGACTTCGATATCGGCAATCGGGTCGACCTTGTTGGCCACGTGGATCACGTTGGGGTCTTCAAAGCAGCGCACCACGTTCACGATGGCGTCGGTTTCGCGGATGTGGGCCAGAAACTGGTTGCCCAGGCCTTCGCCCTTGGAGGCGCCAGCCACGAGGCCCGCAATGTCCACAAACTCGACGATGGCGGGAACGACACGCTCGGGCTCGACGATCTTCGAGAGCTCGTCCAGGCGCGGGTCGGGCACTTCCACCACGCCAGTGTTGGGTTCGATGGTGCAGAAAGGATAGTTCTCGGCGGCAATTCCAGCCTTGGTCAACGCATTAAAAAGGGTGGACTTGCCAACGTTTGGCAAACCGACGATGCCGCATTTGAGGCTCATGGCAGTGCTTTCTCTATTCTTTCGGACAAACCCGGCATTTTAAGCCGAAGCGGTTTTGCGGGCGGCACTGGGGCATATTCAGACGCTTCACCGCCACCCGCAGCGCAGGCGGCAGCAATTCAAAAACAATAGCGGCAGGCGCTCACCCTCTGGCCGCTGCAGCTGTTTTTCTCACTAAATCCGTTGCTCAATCAAACTGCAGCACGCCGCCGACCCGGTCGCCCACCCGCAGCAGGCCGCCTGCGCCCGCAGGCACGATGGCGTTCATGCCAAAGGTGACGGCGCCATCGAGCCGGTCGTCGTGGCGGTAGGTCTGCAGGGTGTCGGTCACGCTCGTGCCGCTTTGCGATGTGGCCGGGTCGATATCGGGAATGGGGCAGCGCGCGCAGGGCTTGACCAGCGGCAAATCCAGCCACTGGCGGCTGTCTGCATTGCCCTGGTGCACCGCCAGCGCCTCGATGCGGTCTTCGTCGTGCGACTGGAAGCCCTGCACCACGATGTTGGCGCGAAAGCGGTGCGCCACCACCGCGCTGTGGCCGCCCTGCGTCAACCGGTCGTTCAGCTCATCCACCGAGGCCTGGCTGACCACGAGGATCGGATAACCATCGGCAAACTGCGTGGGCGCATCGGCGCCGCGCGTCCACTTCTTGCTGGCCAGGCGCTGCGCCTGCGGTGCCATGCGCACCAGTGCGCATTCCTTCTGCAGAAACTGGCTGAACCAGGCGTTGATGGCGTCTGGCGCCTGCAGCGCGGGCACGTGGTCGTCCCACACGCGCACGCTGCGCTCGGGGCCGGTGAACGCCATGTCCACAGTCAAGGGCTCCATGCCGGGGGCCGTCACCGTCATCACGCCACCTTCGATCGCAGGCTGCACCAGCACCATGCGGGCGATTTCGCGCTGCGTGATGAATTCGCCACGCGCATCCACCAGCATGAAGGCACGGTCGTGCTCCAGACCGGTCGGCAGCAGGCGCGCACTTTGCACCGCAATGCCCGCGCAGGACTTGATCGGGAAAATCCACAACTGGCCAATCTGGCCGGTCACGTCGAAGAAATCGGTGTCTACCATGGTCGTACTCTTGTTTGATTCTTGGCAAACCACACTGTAACGAGTAAATGGCCCGCGCTCCACGCCTACTACAATAGTCCGCCTATGGCTTCTGAATTCGATGTTTGTATTCGCGGCGCCGGCATTGTGGGTCGCACTCTGGCCTTGCTGCTGGCGCGCGAGCGCATGCGTGTGGCGCTGGTCGATACCGCCCCCTCCCCCGGCAACAGCGGCCATGGCGATGTGCGGGCCTATGCGCTCAACCAGCTCTCGCGCGAAGTGCTGCAATCGGTGCGCAGCTGGCCCGAAAACGCCTACGCCACCCCCGTCACCCGCATGGATGTGTATGGCGACGCGGGCGGCGAAGTGCATTTCGAAGCCGAGCGCCAGGGCGTCGATGCCCTCAACTGGATCGTGGACGTACCCGCGCTGGAAGCCCAACTGGCTGCCGCCGTGCGCTACCAGCCCATGGTGGAAGTGGTGGCAAGCCCGGTGAACGCCAGCCTCACGGTGGTGTGCGAAGGCAGGCACAGCCGCACCCGCGAGGAGTTTGGCGTTGAATTTGCCACCATGCCCTACCACCAGACGGCCATTGCCACCCGTGTTCAGTGCGAGGTGCCGCACGGCCAGGCCGCGCGCCAGTGGTTCTCGCCAGCAGGCGACATTCTCGCCTTCTTGCCGCTGGGCGGTGTGGGCGCCAGCGAAGTCGCCGTGGTCTGGTCGCTGCCCGAAAAGCAGGTACCCGCCCTCAAGGCGCTGGCCGATGACGAATTTGCCGATGCGCTGCAATCTGCCAGCCAGGGGGCGCTCGGGCGCCTGACGGTGGTGGCCGAGCGCGCCGCATGGCCGCTGCAGCAATCGGTGGCGCGCCAATGGTGCGGCCCCATGCCCGGCAGCGACGCCCTGCGCGAACCCGCCAGCTGGGTGCTGGCCGGAGACAGCGCCCATGCCGTGCACCCGCTGGCAGGCCAGGGCCTGAACCTGGGCATGGCCGATGTGGCAGCGCTTGCCCGGCTGCTGACCGGTGAAGACGCCCGCTGGCGCCACCTGGGCGATCTGCGCCTGCTGCGCCGCTACGAACGTGAACGCAAGGCACGCCTCGCCCCCATTGGCCTGGCCATGGACGGTATCCAACAATTGTTTACACGGGCCGAACTGCCACTGGCCAACCTGCGCAACTGGGGCATGAGCGGCTTTGAGCGCAGTGGCCCGCTCAAAGCCTGGGTGACCCGCCAGGCCATGGGTGTGAACTTTTAGCGACCTTGCGGTACAAACCTGGGTTGGCCCGCTCACCCGGGCCTTTGGATTGTTTGAACTTACAGAAAGACTCTCATGCGATTTCTCTCTACCGTGTTGGCCAGTGCTGCCATGGCGGCCAGTTTCAGCGCCAGCGCGCAAGAAGACGTGATCCGCAAGACCCTGGCAGAACGCATTCCCCAGCTGCAGAAGATTGAGGAAGTCAGCGCCACGCCCATGCAAGGCCTGTACGAAGTGCGCATTGGCACCGATGTGTTCTACAGCGATGCCAAGGGCAACTACCTGATCCAGGGCGAGCTGATCGACACCCAGGCCCACCGCAACCTCACCGAAGACCGCATCAACAAGCTCACGGCAGTGGATTTCAACAGCCTGAACCTGAAGGACGCGATCAAGACCGTCAAGGGCAATGGCTCGCGCAAGATTGCGGTGTTCGAAGACCCGAACTGCGGCTACTGCAAGCGCTTTGAAAAGGACCTTCAGAACGTCAAGGACGTGACGGTCTACACCTTCCTCTACCCGATCCTGAGCCCCGATTCGGTCGAAAAGTCGCGCAACATCTGGTGCGCCAAAGACTCCGCCAAGGAATGGGCCAGCCACATGCTCAAGGGTACCGAAGCCCCTGCTGCTGCCGCCAGCTGCGACGTGACCGCCCTGCAGCGCAACATGGAGTTTGGCCGCAAGTACAAGATCACCGGCACGCCCACGATCTTCTTTGCCGACGGCTCGCGCGTACCCGGCGCCATTGGTGCAGAAGACCTGGAAAAACGCCTGAAAACCATCAAGTAAGCACGCGCTCCGCCAGGAGAACATGCGACAACAAGGCCCTGCGGGGCCTTTTTTTATGGCCGAGCCGTCCCCAGATGAAAAGCACCATCCCGACAAGGGAAGGCGGCAGGCGCCCCTTGGCCCACCCATACCCTGCCTATACTGCGCACATACTCTCAGCCATCCGGCCCAGTCCATGAAAAAAAGCATTCCCGTTGCAGCCGCCAATGCCATCCAGTACACCATCACGCCGGTGGATCTGAACGCCCACCTGTACGAGGTGGTGGTCAATATTCCCGAGCCCCAGCCGCAGCAGACCGTATCGCTGCCGGTGTGGATACCTGGCAGCTACCTGGTGCGCGAATTCTCCAAAAACCTGCAGGACATGACGGCCAGCCAGGGCGGGCAGATGGTCGATGCCGTGCAGCAGAACAAGAACACCTGGCAAATCGACGCCAGCGCAGGCGTGCCACTTACCCTGAGCTACCAGATTTGCGCCTACGACAGCTCGGTGCGCACCGCGTGGCTGGATGCGAGCCGCGGCTTTTTCAACGGCACCAGCGTGTTTGTGCGCGTGCACGGTGCCGAGCAGCGGCTGCAGGTGCTGCACATCGAAGCCCCCGCCAGCCAGCCGCGCTGGCAAGTGGCCACCGGCCTGACTGCCATCAAGACCCACAAGAACGGATTTGGCCGCTACCACGCTGCCAGCTACGACGAGCTCGTGGACTGCCCGGTAGAGATGGGCGCGTTCTGGAGCGCGGAGTTCACCGCCCACGGCGTGCCCCACCGCTTTGTCGTGGCGGGCGCAGCGGCAAGCTTTGATGGCGAGCGCCTGATTGCCGACACCAAGAAGATCTGCGAGACCGAAATCCGCCTGTGGCACCCCAAGGGCAAGCCGCCGTTCGAGCGCTATGTGTTCATGCTCAATGTGATGGACGACAACTATGGCGGGCTGGAGCACCGCAACTCCACAGCCCTCATCTGCGGCCGACGCGACCTGCCGCGCAAGGGCCAGGCGTCCGATGGCAACAAGGCCGGCAGCGGCTACACCACCTTGCTCGGCCTGATCAGCCATGAATACTTCCATACCTGGAACGTCAAGCGCCTGCGCCCCATCGAGCTGGCCAGCTATGACTACGAGCGCGAGAACTACACCGAGCTGCTGTGGTTCTTTGAAGGCTTTACCAGCTACTACGACGACCTGATCCTGCGCCGCGCGGGCCTGCTGGACAATGCCGAATACTTGAAACTCCTGAACAAGACCATCAACCAGGTGCTGCAGACCCCCGGCCGCCATGTGCAAAGCGTGGCCGAGGCCAGCTACGACGCCTGGGTCAAGTACTACCGCCAGGACGAAAACACGCCCAACGCCACCGTCAGCTACTACACCAAGGGCTCGCTGGTGGCGCTGTGCCTCGACTTGAGCCTGCGCCGCGAAGGCAGCACCACGCTCGATCAGGTGATGCGCGCGCTCTACAAGCAATGCAAGGGTGGCCCGATGCGCGAGCAGGACCTGTTGGATGTGCTGCACACCCTGACAGCCCGCAGTTGGACCACCGATATCGCCGCCTGGGTGCATGGCAGATTTGACCTGCCTGTTGCTACACTTTTGCAAGCGCACGGCGTTCAATGCAAGGGCGACACACCCCAGATCGCCCAGCAACTGGGCCTGCGCGTGAGCGAAGGCGCTGCCGGCATCGGCATCAAGGTCGTGCTGCGCGGCAGCCTCGCCGAAGCCGCTGGCATGATGGCCGGAGACGAATGGATTGGCATCGAGCCCGTGCAAGCCACCGCCCAGGCGGCTGGCTGGCGGCTGGGCAAGCTCGACGACCTGCTGCTCTACGCAGGAGACGCCAGCCAAGTGCTCGCCCTCGTCGCCCGCGACAAGCGCCTGCTGCGCCTGCCGCTGCAGTTGCCTGCCGCCACAGCTCCAAAAATGGCAGAAAAGGCAGCGACAAAAGGTCGCAAACCCACCACAAAAACCGCCACACCTGCAGATACCGTCACACTCTCTGTCGCCGATGAAAAATCGGTCAACTGCTGGCTGGATGGGCGCTAGACAGCGACAGCTTTCACTGAACAGGTACCCTGATGTGCCAAGTTGCACCACCTGCTGCGCCGCAGCAGCGGGCTTGGTGTAGGATGCCTGACGAACTATGCAGGTGCCAGCGGGCCGCTGGTGCCAGACCAACCAAGGAGACAGACCGTGGCCTATGAAATGATCGAAGTGCGTGTCGAAGCCGAGAAGGTCGGCGTCATCACGCTCAACCGCCCCAAGGCACTGAATGCGCTGAACGACCAGCTGATGAACGAGCTGGGCGACGCGCTCAAGCAGTTTGACGCCGACAAGCGCATTGGCTGCATGATCATCACCGGCAGCGAAAAGGCATTTGCTGCAGGTGCCGACATCGGCGCCATGGCCAAGTACAGCTTTGCCGACGCCTATGGCGGCGACTACATCACCCGCAACTGGGAAACCATCCGCTCCATCCGCAAGCCGGTGATTGCAGCGGTGTCCGGCTACGCGCTGGGCGGTGGCTGCGAGCTGGCCATGATGTGCGACTTCATCATCGCAGCCGACAACGCCCGCTTTGGCCAGCCCGAAATCAAGCTGGGCGTGATTCCCGGCGCCGGTGGTACGCAGCGCCTGCCGCGTGCCGTGGGCAAGGCCAAGGCCATGGACATGACCCTGACCGGCCGCATGATGAATGCCGAAGAAGCCGAGCGCGCCAGCCTGGTCAGCCGCGTGGTGCCGCTGGACAAGCTGATGGAAGAAGCCCTGGGCGCGGCCATCATCATCAGCGGCTTCTCGCAGCTGGCCGTAATGGCCGCCAAGGAATCGGTCAACCGCGCCTTCGAAGGCAGCCTCAACGATGGCGTGATGTTTGAGCGCCGCCTGTTCCACGCGCTGTTTGCCACCAACGACCAGAAAGAAGGCATGGATGCCTTCGTGAACAAGCGCGACGCCAAGTTCACGCACAGCTGATGGATAGCTGACGAGTAGCCGTTCGATAGCCGCTCGAGCCTCCTGGCAGACTCCCAAGAAAAACGCCGCATGACGCGGCGTTTTTGCTTCTCCTCACTCCGTCTATCCTCAACTCAGTCCTCAACTCAGAATCTGGCCATTCTGCGCCACTGTCACGATATCGGTATAGGTATTGCCCTCGCGTGCGTCCTTGCCGTAGCGGATGCGCAGGCCGCCCAGGTCGAAATCGTTCATGCTTTCCAGACCTGCCATCACGCTGTCGCGGTCGATCCTTGCACCCGCTCGGCGAATGCCTTCGGCCAGCACCCGGGCATCGGCATAGCCCTCCAGGCTGACCAGCGAATCGCCACTGAAATTGGATGCGCGCATGTCCGCACGGTACCTGCGTGCCAGCTCGAATCGCTCCGCATTGGGTGGCGGCACGATCACCGAGAAAATCGGCCGCTCGGGCTGCTTGGCCATGGCTGCCAGATTGGGAGCGCTGCCGCCCAGGGACAGCGCAAACGAGATTGCCGAGCCGCCCGCTGCGCGGTAGGCCTCGTGAAAGGCAGGGAGCGTGCCCACCAGACTCATGATCAGCACCTGCGCGGGCACAGCAGCCAGCGCCTTGGCAGCAGGGCCGACTTCGAGGCTGGCCGTGCCGGGCGTGCTGGCAATGCCCACGGCCTTGATGTTGCGCCGCGCAAGCGCCGCATTGAAGCCATCGAGCACCGACAGGCCAAACGGATCATTGGGATAGACCAGGGCGATCTGCTTGAGATTGAGGGTGTCGGCAAAGCGCACCAGGCGCTCCAGCTCCACGTCGTAGTTGGTGCGCACCCAGAACACATTGTTCGCCCCGCGCTTGTGCAGCGCCGTGGTGCCTGAGTTGGGCCCCACGATGGGTACCGTGCGCACGGCGTTCATCACCTCGGCCGTCTGGCGCGTGCCCTGGGGATGCAGCAATGCCACCACGCCTGCATCCGAGGCGAACTTGACCGCGTTTTCCTTGGCCTTCGCAGGGTTGAACTCATCGTCTGCCATCACCAGCTCAATCTGGCGGCCATTGATGCCGCCTGCGCGGTTGATGGCATTGAAGCAGGCCTGCGCCCCCTGGAACAGACCTTGGCCGTTGGGCTTTTCCACACCGCTGTTGGCAAAGGTGGCTGCCACGCGAATGGGTGCGGACTGCGAGCGCGCAATGTACGGCGCCCCGGCAATCAGCGCCCCGGATGTCTGGAGCCACTGGCGGCGCGACCATTGCCGCTGCCCGGCTGCCCTGTTCTTGTCTGGCGTCTGCATGGCGCCTTCTCCTTGAGTGATTTCTTGCGGATCCGCGGGATATTTCCGTCCCACCGGTCGATAAAGCAGGCGCCACTATTGGGAAATGCCTACATATTGTCAACAAAATTTACATATGCGCGCATGATCTTTTACACACTCGGGTTTGTCGTTATTGATGAATGTCCTGGGCTATGCAAATCCGCACGGATGATTCGTGCAGCTATCTGCAAAAGTGCCGCGAAATTTCTTCGGGCTGAAATTTCGATATATAATGGCGCTCTGCCGGTCGTATAGCTCAGTTGGTTAGAGCGCAGCATTCATAATGCTGATGTCGTAGGTTCAAGTCCCACTACGACCACCAGACAACAAGCCGCAGTGTTCGCAAGGACACTGCGGTTTTTCTTTGCGCAGGCGCATTCAGGCCTCAAGACTGCGGTTCGCTGGCACCTTGCCGTGCGCGCGCAACCTGCACCGTTGGTGAAAAAGAGCGCAATTGTGCTGCAGCGCGTCCACTTTGCCCCTACAATGCGCCCTCCTGGTCGTATAGCTCAGTTGGTTAGAGCGCAGCATTCATAATGCTGATGTCGTAGGTTCAAGTCCCACTACGACCACCAGACAACAAACCGCAGTGTTCGCAAGGGCACTGCGGTTTTTGCTTTTGCATGGCAATGCCACGCGCGCGCGCCTTGCAATCCGCCTGCCGGATCGCCGGACCGCGGCAATTGCAGCGCAAGAATGTCGAGGCACGGAAAAAGCCGCCGCGTTACAGTGGAATCACTCCATCCGAAGGGACCCTTGCCATGCCACACATCACCCTGCTCCCCACCCCGCCACGTGCGCCCGCGCAGTTGAACTACAGCGTGGTGCCCTGCTCGCTGGGGCTGGTGCTGATTGCCACCCGCAGCGATGCGCCCACCGCCCTCGGCCAGCAACTGCCCCCCCTGGCCGTGCTGTACTTTGGCGACGAAGCAGCGCCCCTGGTAGCAGAACTGGCGCAGTGCTACCCCAAATCCGCCCTGGTGCGCGACGACGCGGGCCTGGCCGCACTGGCGCAGGCCGTGCAGGCCGCGCTGCAGACGCCCGCATTGGCAGCCCAGGTACCTCTGGTGCTGGGGGGAACGGCGTTCCAGCAGAAGGTGTGGCAGGCCCTGTGCCAGATTCCTCCGGGCCAGACCCGCAGCTACAGCGAGCTGACGGCGCTTTTGGGCGACCCCAAGGCCGTGCGCGCCGTGGGCCGGGCCAATGGCGCCAATGAAATTTCGCTGCTGGTGCCCTGCCACCGGGTGATCGGCAAGGACGGCTCGCTCACCGGCTACCGCTGGGGGCTGGAGCGCAAGCATGCCTTGCTCGCGACCGAGGGGTTTGCCGCCCAGACGCAGCAGAAAGAGCTGATCTGATCAAAACGGCTGCAGGCGCTCACGCCATGGGCGCAATGAGTTATAAAAACAATAGCAAACAAGGAACATGCAAGACCTGTTCAGCACTGACGAGGCCAGTGACAGCCCCCAATGGGAGCGCATTGCCATCGGCGAGCAAGCCTGCGTGCTGCGCGGCTTTGCGCTGCGCTGGCAACAGGCCCTGCTCGATGAATTGACGCTCATCATCCGCCAGGCACCGTTTCGCCACCTCGTCACCCCCGGCGGGCGCCACATGCAGGTGGCGATGACCAATTGCGGCCAGTTTGGCTGGTACAGCGACCGCCTGGGTTACCGCTATGTGCGCGCCGATCCGCTAAGCGCCCAGCCCTGGCCTGCCATGCCGTCGAGCTTCATGGAACTGGCTGCGCAGGCCGCTGAAGCTGCGGCGCTTGCCGCGTTTGCGCCCAATGCCTGCCTTGTCAACCGCTACACGGTAGGGACGCGTCTCACCCTGCACCAGGACGAAGGCGATGCCAGCCAGCCGATCGTCTCTGTCTCGCTGGGCCTGCCCGCCATTTTTCTGTGGGGAGGCCATGAGCGCGGCGATGCCACGCAAAAGCTGCCGCTGCAGCATGGCGACGTGGTGGTGTGGGGAGGCGTGGACCGCATGCGCTACCACGGCGTGATGCCGGTCAAGGACGGGGCTAGTCCCGTGCCGCATCCGCTGCTGGCGGAGCAACGGATCAACCTGACCTTCCGCCGCGCGGGCTGACCGGGCGCGCCCGGCGCAACAAAAAAGCCCCGCGCACAGTGCACGCGGGGCAACAGGAGGTTGGCAATCTGCAGTACAGGGTCAGGCGGCAGAAACGGCCTTCTGCCAGGCGTCGTACAGGTCTTCGCCCTCATCGCGCACGCGGTGGCTGACCAGCGCCATCTCGCGCTCTCCCTCTGGCTTGGCCAGTTGCTCATAGCCGCGCGCGGCAGACAGGTCGTAGGGCTCGCCGTCTTCATTGGAATAGGCGTAGTACACCGTCTTCACGCCAGCCAGCAGCATGGCCGTGTAGCACATGGTGCAGGGGTAACCGCTGGCGTACACCACCGCGCCCGACAGATCGGTGCTGCCCTGGGCCTTGGCGGCCATGCGTACCGCCTGCATTTCGGCGTGCGCCGACGGGTCGCACAGCTCGTCCACCTGGTTCACCGCACGGGCCAGCACCCGGCCATCCTTGACCAGCACGGCGCCAAAGGGCCAGGTGGCCTGCTTGCGGCCTTTGACGTTGCCCATGGCCAGGCGTATGGATTCAATCAGGTACTTGCCGGTGTCGTTGTTGTCGTTGCTCATGAAATCATTCCCTCGGATGGAAAAACAAGGATCAGCTGCCTCGGTAGGTGTTGAAGAACCATGGCGAGCACAGCATGGGGACGTGGTAGTGCTGGGCCGCGTCAAAGATGGAAAAGCGCACCAGCACCTCGTCCGACAGGGCCGTGGGCTCCTTGAAATGCTCGCCCACGTAAAAGC
Source organism: Comamonas sp. 4034 (assembly GCF_050434545.1). Taxonomy (NCBI): domain Bacteria; kingdom Pseudomonadati; phylum Pseudomonadota; class Betaproteobacteria; order Burkholderiales; family Comamonadaceae; genus Comamonas; species Comamonas sp. 4034. Next base: position 40,939 of record NZ_JBNDIT010000013.1, read on the forward strand.
GCAGCTCGAAGTCACCGGTGCGCGCGGCGGTGGCTGCCATCATGGGCGCATCGGTGCGCCCATCGGCGTTGGTGCGCGTGCTGGTGATGCGCTGCGCAGGTGTGTGCGCAAGGTCATACAACTCCACCCGCATGCCGCTGATGGGGCGGCCGGTGGTGAGGTTGAGTACATGGGTGCTGATGCCTGCCATGGCGTTCCTTTCGATCAAGTAGCGTTGCGGCGGCTCAGCTGCCGCGCGAGTAGGTGTAGCTCCAGGGGCCGAACTGGATCGGCAGGTGGATGCGCTCTGCTGCATTGGTGATCTGAAAGCGCACCGGCAGCTTGGAGAGAAACGGCGGCCGCGGCAGCTGGGCGCCCCTGGCTGCGAAATACGCATCCACATGCAGCAGCAGCTCGTAACGGCCGGTGCGGTAGCTGTCGTCGATCAGGAGCGGCTCGTCGGCACGGCCATTGGCGTTGATGGTGAAGCTGCGCACCAGCGCATAAGCATCTCCATCCCAGCGTGAAAAATCGATGCGCAGGCCAGTAGCGGCCGTGCCGTGGTAGGTGTCGATGGTGTGCACCGTCAGCCGTGGGCTTGCGCCATGCAGCACGATGGGGCCCGTGCCCTGCGCGGGTGCAGCAGGCGATGCAGGCGCATCGGCTGCCAGCGCGCCCCGCGCGGCCACCAGGGCAGAAGCCCCCAGGGCAAGGCCGCCCAGGGCAAACTGGCGCCGAGCCGGAGCCTGGGGCAGGCCATCCTGGGGCAGGCCACCCTGGGGCAGGCCAGCCTGGGGCTGTGTGCCCTGTGGCGCAGAGGAATGTGATGTCTGGGTCATGAACCGGTCTCCTCGGGTGCGGCCTCAGCGGCCCTGGCCCTTGCGGCGCTGCATGCGGGCAATGAAAGCAATGGCAAGTACCGCTGCAAGCGCTTCCACAATCGCCACCAGGTACAGGCCCGGCGCCACCTTGCCGGTGGATGTCTTGATCAGGCCCATCAGGTAGGGCGCACCAAAGCCGGCCAGATTGGCGACCGAGTTGATCAGCGCCACGCCCACGGCAGCGGCGCCGCCGCTCAGCAGCATGTTGGGCATCTGCCAGAACACGGGGATCGCGCTCATCGTGCCAATGAGGGCCAGCACCATGGCCGTGAGCGCCAGCACCACCGGGATGCTGGCCATGCCCATGGTGATGGCCAGCGCCAGCATGCCGGCAGCGCCCAGCAGGGCCGAGCCTGCAAAATGCCAGCGCACCTCGCCACGCTGGTCCGAATGGCGGCCATTGAGCACCATGCCCGCAGCGCCCAGCAGATAGGCGGCGCCCGCAATCCAGCCCACCTGCATGGGGGTGGTGAAGCCCGCTTCGCGAATGACGGTCGGCATCCAGAAGGTCAGCGTGGAATTGGCGCACAGCAGGCAGAAGAACACGGCGATCAGCAGCCACACCATGGGGTTGCTGAACAGGGTGCGCCAGTCGCTGTCGCGCTCGCCCTGGGCCTTCTGGTCAAGCTCCAGCTGCTGGCGCACGATGGCGCGGTCCGCGTCGGTCAGCCACTTGGCCTGCTCGGGGCGGTCGGTCATGTAGAAATAGGCCACGACACCGGCCAGCACCGAAGGAATGCCTTCGATGATGAACAGCCACTGCCACCCGTGCATGCCGTGGGCACCTGCCGTCCAGGTCATGATGCCGCCCGCCAGCGGGCCGCCCAGCACACCGGCAATGGCCGAGGCCGACATGAAGGTGCCAAAAGCCTTGGCGCGGCGCTTCGATGGATACCAGTAGGTCAGGTACAGGATGACGCCGGGGTAGAAGCCTGCCTCGAAGGCACCCAGCAGAAAGCGCAGGATGTAGAACTGCGTAGGTGTCGTCACCCAGGCCTGCAGGATGCAGATGATGCCCCAGCCGATGGTGATGCGCATCACCGTCTTCTTGGCGCCGATCTTCTGCAGCAGCATGTTCGAGGGCACCTCGAACAGGAAGTAGCCGATGAAGAAGATGCCTGCGCCCAGGCCATAGACGGCTTCGCTGAACTTCAGGTCATCGAGCATCTGCAGCTTGGCAAAACCGATGTTGACGCGGTCCAGCCAGGCCAGCACCCACAGCACACCCAGAAAGGGCAACAGCCGCCAGGAGATCTTGGAATAGGTGGCGTCGACCTCGTCGATGGAGGTCGCCGCACCACTGAGGGGCACACTTTGAGCGTTCATTGCAAGTCCTTGTCTCGGGAATTTGTAGTTGGGTTTGCGAACGCTTGCATGGTCGCGGCTTGCGGCAATATGCGAAACTAGCCAGCTGCTATGAGCCGCATAGCAAAACGCATATTCATAGGGAAAACACGTGTCTCGCAGCGAAGATCCATTCGATACCTACCTGCTGCGTGTGCTATGCACATTGATCCATGAGAAGAGTGTGTCGCGCGCCGCCATACGGCTGAACCAGTCGCAGCCTGCCATCAGCGCCGCGCTGCGGCGCCTGCGGGCCATCTTCAACGACCCGCTGCTGGTGCGTGACAAGAACCGCATGGTGCCCACCGCGCGGGCACTGCAGGCGGTGGAGCAGGCGCGCGCCGCGCTGGGCCTGATCGACGGGCTGCTCACCTCTGGCAAGGAGTTCGCAGCCGAGACCACGCAGCAGCGTTTCACCATTGCCGCGCCCGATTACCTGGCCCCACCCTTCATGGCGCGCGTCGTCCAGCTCATGCGCGCCCAGGCACCCGGGGCGCGGCTTGCCATACTTCCGCTGGGGCAGAATTTCGACTACGAACAGGCCCTGCAGAATGCCGAGGTGGACATCGTCATCGGCAACTGGCCCAGCCCGCCGGAGCACCTGCACATCTCCACGCTGATCGAGGACGAGGTGGTCTGCCTCATGGATGCCAGCCACCCGCTGGCTGCGCCAGAAGAGCTGACGGCAGAGCGCTACCTGCAGGCGGCGCACGTGGTGTTCACGCCCTACTCGCCCGACCAGCGCGGGGTGGTGGAATCGAGCCTGGGCACCATGCGGGTGAGCCGCGATGGCCGCGTGCAGTGCACCTACTTCTCGCAAGCCCCGGATCTGCTGGTGGGCACCGACCTGCTGCTGACCACCAGCCGCCACTTCGCCGCCTACCACGCCAGGCGTCTGCCCCTGGCCATGCAGCCGCTGCCGGTGGGCAACCGCGCCATGCGCTTCTACCAGCTATGGCATTCGTCGCGGCACCGCGATGCCTCCCATATCTGGCTGCGCGGCCTGCTGGGCCAGGCGTCGCAGGCCCTTGTAGAGCTGGCGTAGCCGAATGCTATACGGGCTATAACAAGCCAGGACTGGGAGGCGGGAAACGCGCTTTCTACACTGGCTCCATGACTACCACCTCCACCCACCCTACCCCTTCGCTCGACGAACTCAACACCATGGCGCATGGCGACTTCGTGGCCGCACTTGGCGAGGTGTTCGAATATGCCCCCTGGGTTGCAGAATCGGCTGCGCGCCAGCGTCCGTTCGCGGGCATCGACGCACTGCACGCCGCCATGCTGGCCGCCGTGCACACCAGCCCGCGCGAGCAGGCAGTGCACTTTCTCTGCGGCCACCCGGAGCTGTCAGCCAGCGCGGTGCGCTCCGGCACGCTGACCAGCGATTCCCAGCAAGAGCAGCAAAGCGCCGGGCTCGGCGATCTGGAAAAGGAACAGGGCGAGCGCCTGGCAACACTGAACCAGACCTACCGCGCGCGCCACGGCTTTCCATTCATTGCCTGCGTGCGCCACTACACCCGCATGGGCCTCTTTGCCGAGCTGGCCTCGCGCACCGAGCGCGACACCGAGCAGGAATTTGCCGAAGCCCTGCGCCAGATCGGCTTCATCAGCCGCCTGCGGCTGGCGCAGCGCGTGCGCACGGCTGGCCTGCAGGCAGCGTGAGTCCATCAGCCCTTTCCGGTCGGTGAACTCTCGCCGCTGCCGGCAAGCTCCTGCGAGAGCCAGTCGATGAAACTGCGCACCTTGGGGGCGAGGTAGCGGCGGCTGGTGTAGATCGCGTACAGGGTCACGGTGAGCGCACTCCATTGCGGCAGCACGCGCACCAGTTGCCCCTGGGCCACCTCCGCATCCACCAGCCAGCCGGGCAGAAAACCGATGCCCATGCCCGCGCGCACGGCGTGCAGGCTCAGGTTGGAATCATCCGACAGCAGCGCCGGGGGCAAGTGCAGGGGCACGCTGCGCCCGCCCTGGCTCAGTTGCAGAGGGCCCGTGGCCACATAGCTGGGTACCACGGCGGCGTGTCGCATCAGGTCTGCGGGCTGCTGCGGATGGCCTGCGCGCTGCAGGTAGGCGGGCGCCGCCACCAGGTAGAAAGGCACCTCGCACAGCGGGCGGGCAATCAGGTGCGGCGCGGGCTCGGTGGCGGCGCGCAGGGCCATGTCGTAACCTGCGGTGGCCAGATCGATCTTGTGGTTGTCGAGGTGAATGTCCACCAGCACCTCGGGGTAGCGGGCGCGGTAGCTCGCCAGTATCTGGGCCATGCGAGGCGTGGCACACCACACCGGCGCACTGATCTTGAGCTGGCCGCGCGGCGCCTGGTGGTGCTGGCCGATCTCCTGCGCCGCCGCATCGAGCATTTCCAGCGCCTGGCTGCTTTGCGCATACCAGCGCTGCCCGGCTTCGGTCAGGCTCAGGTGGCGGCTGCTGCGGTTGAGCAGGCGTGCACCGAGGCGCTTTTCCAGCTGGGCCACATGCTTGCTGGCCATGGACGCCGAGATATCGAGCCGCTGCGCGGCCAGCGCAAAACTGCCGCTGTCCACCACCTGCCGAAACACTTGCATGCTGGTGAGCTGGTCCATGGTTTCTTATCAAGAAATTGATCCATGCATTTTAGGCCCTTGGTTTCCTGAACAAGCAGCTCTACATTCATGGCAAGGAGTTTTTTCCATGACCACCACCGTGACTGCCCCCACTGTTTCTCCCGCCCCTGCGCACCCCCAGCGGCTGCCCGTGTACTTCATCTCGCACGGCGGCGGCCCCTGGCCTTGGATGCCTCAGATGGCGCCAACCTATGCCAACCTCGCCACGTCGCTGGCCGACATGCCGCGCCAGATTGGCCGCACGCCCAAGGCTGTGCTGATGGTGTCTGCCCACTGGGAAGAGTCCACGTTCACCGTGCAGGCCACGCCGCAGCCCGGCATGATTTACGACTACGGCGGCTTTCCGCCCGAAACCTACCAGATCCATTACCGCTCGCCCGGCTCACCCGCGCTGGCGCAACGTGTCACCGAGCTGCTCGCCCAGGCAGGCATTGCGGTCGAGGCAGACGCCGAGCGCGGCTACGACCATGGCATGTTCTCGCCAATGCGCGCCATCTATCCGGAGGCGAATGTGCCGGTGGTGCAGCTGTCGCTGCGGCGCGGGCTCGACCCCGCCGAGCACCTGGCGTTGGGCCGCGCACTGGCAGCCTTGCGCGATGAGGACGTGCTGATCATTGCCAGCGGCCTCTCGTACCACAACCTGCGCGCCTTTGGCCCGCAAGCGCATGCGCCAGCAAAAGCCTTTGATGACTGGCTGGCCGACACCATGCTCGACGCCACCCCGGCCGAGCGCACGCAGCACCTGATCGACTGGGAAACCGCCCCTGCGGCCCGGCTGGCCCACCCGCGCGAAGAGCATCTGCTCCCGCTGATGGTGGCCGTGGGCGCAGCCGAGGGCGACCAGGCGGTGCGGGTGTACCATGAAGACGCGTTCATGGGCGGGCTGGCGGTGTCGAGCTATCGTCTGGACGCGTAAACGGCAGCGCGACGGGACTCACCAACGGAATGGAAAGGTGGACAAGGCGGCATCCTCCGCCCTGCCCCTCCAAAAACCCGCCCTCGCCCATCTGTCTCGGTGATCGATCTTCATAAAAGTTGCAACATACAACCTAAAAGTTGTATATTGCAACTATCTACAGGAGATCCGTATGACAGCAGACGCGACCTTGGTCAACGACATCCGCGCAGCATCGCGCTGCATGGTACGGGAATTGGGCTTCATGGCCAGCACACTGGCGGCCACCCAGTATTCTGCATCGGCAGTCCATGCCCTGCTGGAAATTGAGGCGCGCGGCAGCATCACGGCAGCGCAACTGGCGGAGTTTCTGGGGCTGGACAAATCCAGCGTGAGCCGGATGGTGGCCAAGCTCGTGAAGAACGGCGAAGTGAACGAGCAGCCCTGCACCGATGACGCACGCGCCAAGCAATTGCTGCTGACCGCACACGGCAGCCGCACGGTGGCCGATATCCACGCCTATGGCCAGATGCAGGTGCGCTCTGCCATGGCGCAACTCAACCCATCGCAGCAGCAGGCCGTCGCCCAGGGACTGTCGGCCTATGCCGGAGCACTGCAGACGCACCGGCTGGGCGCCAAGGCAGACCAGCCCACGGCAGGAACCAGCGCCATCACCGTGCACAGCGGCTACCGGCCGGGCGTGATCGGCCGCGTGGCGGAGATGCATGCGGCCTTCTATGCCCGGCATTGGGGCTTTGGCCAGTTCTTTGAAAGCAAGGTCGCCACCGGTGTTGCCGAATTTGCAGGGCGCCTCGCCGAGCCGGGCAACCAGATCTGGACTGCCGTGCAGAACGACCGCATCGTGGGCTCCGTTGCCATTGATGGCCAGGATCTGGGCGACAACCAGGCCCACCTGCGCTGGTTCATTCTCGACGACGGCTGCCGCGGCAGCGGCGTGGGCCGCCAGTTGATGGCGCAGGCCATGGCCTTTTGCGACCAGCGCGGCTTTGCCTCTACACAGCTATGGACGTTTCAGGGCCTGGATGCGGCGCGCAAGCTCTACGAATCCTTTGGCTTTGCGCTGGTACATGAGGAGGCTGGCCAGCAATGGGGCTCCAAGGTGGTGGAGCAGCAGTTCACCCGCCGCCTGCACGGGGCTTAGGCGGCACATGCAGTCTCGCCAGCCCGCGCTGTGGGCCGCAGCCACCACCGGCATGCTGGTGGGGGCGGCCATGGTGTCCACCAGCGCGGTATCGCCCGCAGCCTCGCCTGCCAGCCTCGCATTTCTGCGCTATGCCATTGGGCTGGCCATTCTGGCGGGCCCCGCCCTGCTGGCGGCCTGGCCCCGGTACCGCGCCCGCGATGCGCTGGCCATCGCCTTGCTGGGCGTGGCGCAGTTTGCGGTGCTGATCCTCTTGCTCAACCACGCGCTGGCACGCCTGCCCGCATCGACCTGCGCGCTGGTGTTTGCCACCATGCCGCTGTTCACCCTGTGCCTGGCGGCCCTCGCGGGGCGCGAATCCTTCAGCCTCCGCAAACTCGCTGGCGTGCTGCTGGCCGTGGGCGGGGTGGCGGTTTTGCTGCTGGGCTCGGGGCGCCACGCTGGCAGCGCCGGCACGCTGGATGGTTCTGGCATGGCGGCCCTGCTGGCAGCCACCCTGGTGGGGGCAGCCACCAGCATTCTGTACGGCCCCTATATGCGGCGGTATCCGGCGCTTCCCACCAGCAGCCTTGCCATGGGCGCAGCGGTGTTGTTTCTGGCGCTGTACTGCGCGCTGCAGGGCCAACCCCTGGTGCCGGTGTTTTCTGTGGTGCAATGGGGGCACGTGGTCTTCATCGGCCTGTCGAGCGGGCTGGGCTATTTTTGCCTGCTGTGGGCACTGGGCCGCCTCGATGCATCGCTCGTGATTGCATTCCAGACCCTGGGGCCCGTCACCGCCGCCGCGCTGGAGTTGGTTATGTACCAGCGCATGCCCTCGCCTGCCCTGCTGGCGGCCATGGCCCTGGTGATGGCAGGCCTGATCGCCACCACCAAGGGCGCCCGGCCATAAACAAAGGGCCCCGCACGCCAAGCCCCAGCGCCGGACTCTGGCACCATGCCCTTTTGTAGAATGCGGCCTTCAGCCCCTGGATATACACCATGCAACGCTGCACAACACCAACCCCACACACGACACGCCTGCGCCGCCACTCCGCCGCCATGGCAACGGCTCTCACCCTGGGCCTGGGATTGCTGGCCGCCGTGCCCGCTCAAGCCCAGACCGCTACCTTCGCCCCTGTGCAAGGCCAGGTTCGCGCCTTTCCTCCGCAGGCCCTGCGCGGCACCCTGGTGGTGAGCAGCGCCAGCCAGGCCACGGTCGATGGCAAGCAACTCCTGCTGGCTCCGGCATTCAAGCTCTACAACCCGCAAAACGCCACGATCCGCCCCGGCACCGTGCAGGGCCAGGAGCTGAACGTGAACTACGTGATCGAAAAAGCCTCGGGCCGCTTGCACGCTGCCTGGATCCTGAATGGCGCAGAAGCCCAGCTCAAGCGCGACCGGGCCGACAACAGCTTCTGGAGCAGCCTGTTCCGGTAAACAGGCCTCGGTAAAAACTACTCTTTTCATAGCTGCTGGCGCTTTCTGGATAAGCGCCAATGGCTGCTTTGACCATAGCCTCGCCTGCCGGGGCCGTGGCGCTATGGATTTGCACCATGTCTAAAAAAGTCTTCATCAAAACCTTTGGCTGCCAGATGAACGAGTACGACTCGGACAAGATGGCCGACGTACTGGGCGCCGCCCAGGGGTACGAACCCACCGACGACCCGGAGCAGGCTGACCTGATCCTGTTCAACACCTGCTCGGTGCGCGAGAAGGCGCAGGAGAAGGTGTTCAGCGACCTCGGCCGCGTCAAGCACCTCAAGGAAAAGGGTGTGCTCATTGGCGTGGGAGGCTGCGTGGCCAGCCAGGAAGGCAACGAGATCATCAAGCGCGCCCCCTATGTGGACGTGGTGTTCGGCCCGCAGACCCTGCACCGCCTGCCCGAGCTTTTGAACGCCCGCCAGGCCAAGGCCAAGCCGCAGGTTGACATCTCCTTCCCCGAGATCGAGAAGTTCGACCACCTGCCGCCCGCCCGGGTTGAAGGCGCATCGGCTTTTGTATCGATCATGGAAGGCTGCTCCAAGTACTGCAGCTACTGCGTGGTGCCCTATACGCGGGGCGAGGAAGTCAGCCGCCCCTTCGAGGACGTGCTGGTCGAGGTTGCGGGCCTGGCTGACCAGGGTGTGAAGGAGATCACGCTGCTGGGCCAGAACGTGAACGCCTACCTGGGCAAGATGGGCGATACGGCCGAGATCGCCGACTTTGCGCTGCTGCTCGAATACGTGTCGGAGATTCCCGGTATCGAGCGCATCCGCTACACCACGAGCCACCCCAATGAGTTCACGCCGCGCCTGATCGAAGCCTATGCCAAGCTGCCCAAGCTGGTCAGCCACCTGCACCTGCCCGTGCAGCACGGCTCGGACAAGATCCTGATGGCGATGAAGCGCGGCTATACCGCTATGGAATACAAGAGCACCATCCGCAAGCTGCGCGCCATCCGGCCCGATCTGGCCATGAGCAGCGACTTCATCGTGGGCTTCCCCGGCGAGACGGAGGAAGACTTCCAGAAGATGATGAAGCTCATCCACGATGTGCGCTTTGACAACAGCTTCAGCTTCATCTTCAGCCCACGCCCCGGCACCCCTGCAGCCAACCTGCCCGACGAGACGCCTTACGACGTGAAGCTGCGCCGCCTGCAGGAGCTGCAAGCCGTCATCAACAACAACATCAAGGAAATCAGCGAAGAACGCCTGGGCACGGTGCAGCGACTCCTGGTGGAAGGCAAATCCAAGCGCGACAACGGCGAGCTGATGGGCCGCACCGAATGCAACCGCGTGGTCAACTTCCCCGGCCAGGAACGCCTGATTGGCCAGATGGTCGATGTGAAGATCACCGAAGCCATGGCCTACACCTTGCGCGGCGAAGTGGTGATTGCGCAGTAAGGCGCTCCGCTACAGCATGACCCGAGCCGCCTGCACAGGCGGCTTTTTCATTGTTGCACTGCTTCGGATGGGCGCGTTTGCAGCGGGCTGGTGGCTCCGTGGCTCGATGACCATCGCCTCATGCACAGAAGAATCAACAATTTATTACAAATAACGAAAACAAGAATACTCATCTTTTAATAGCTACAAGCGCTCAATAGACAAGCGCGGCGACCGTCTTTCACCTCAAATCCAGCAGGCGCCCGGCGGTTACCCTGCCGGAAGCCGGGCCAGGGTCGGTAGCATGTGGGCTTCGCACAGAGAGACACTCCACAGAAAGCGAGCTTGCACCATGGCTTCCGTTGCCGATCCTTCCACCGCATTGCACGGCGATGCGCTCGATGCCTATCTCGACCATGTGGAAACCATTTTCGACAGCGATGACGACGAAGCCCAGCCGCTTGAATGGCCTGCGCGCCAGACGGCTGCCAGCGAGCGCCTGGGCCAGCAGGCCATGCAGCCCGACGACCTCGACCAGTTGCGACGCATCTACCGCCTGTGGTCGATGAGCGGCCAGCCTGCACGCGCCCTGGCCGCCGTGCAGCAGCACCAGGAGCGCCTGCTCGGCGACCTGAGCCACACCGCCCAGCGTGACGCCGCCGTCACCATGGGCATGATGCAGGCCGATGCGGCCGAAGACATCCGCGAACTGCCGCGCGAGCAGTACCACAGCGTGGTGCGCCATGCCATGCAGGCCGTAGACCAATGGGGCGCGCAAGGCGATCCCGACCGTGCCTGGGGCTTTCTCGCCCGCCATGCGCAGCAGGCCCAGGCTTTCGATCTGCAGGAGCAGATCTTCCGCAAACAGCACCAGTACAAAAGCCAGCAGGCCGAACGCGCGAGCTACCGCGCCTGGGACGACGCCGTCCTTGCCACCCGCCTGGGCGCCATCGAAGCGGCCAAAGGCAACCCCACATCGGCGCGCGATTTCGGCCACTACGCCTTCGCCAAGCTGCAGCAGCCTGGAGCCGGGCAGGACATCGACACCAACGACTGGCTGCGCCTGGCCGATGACATCATCTCCCTGGCGCCCGATACCGTGGCCTCCTACAGCGAATGGACCCTGGCGAGCCTGCCCGCCGATGCCTCACCCGGCACCCGACGCGACACCCTGGCCCAGCTGGCGCGCCTGCATGCGCACAGCCTGTACCGCCAGGGCCAGCTCGATGCCGCCATTGCCAAAGGCCTGGAAGGCCGCTTTGCGCTGGTGCAGGACAGCGACGACGCCATGAGCGCCAGCTTGATCGAGTGGCTGGTACAGGCGGGCCGTCTGCCCGAGGCCGCGCACATGGCGTTCGAAAGCGCACTGCACAGCCGTGGCACATCGCGCGAAGCAGGCTGCCGACAGGCACTCGCCCACCTGGGCGAATCGGCGGGCGCCCCCTACTGGGCCCTGACCCTGATGGCCGCCAGCTGCGAGGCCGAGCTGACAGAGTTTCTGCCCGAAGGCATGGAGCCCGAGCAGGCCTTTGCGCACTATGGCGCCATCGTGCAGCAGCAAACGCCCAACCATCCACTCTGGCGCCTGCTGCAAGGCAACCACCTGTTCGAAGCCGACCGCCATGCCGAAGCGCTGCCGTTGCTGGAAGCGCTGAGCGAGCTGCCCCAGTACGCCAATGGCGAGCTGACGTACCGGCTGTTCATCGCACGCGCGCGCAGCATGGGCCTGCAGGCGGCGCTGAAAACGCCCTACATCCGCACCGACGCAGGCAGTTGGAACTACGCCATGGGCGTGCGCATGGACGACGACTGGCCGCTGAAGGAAGCCCTGAACATTGCCGGCGACGCCCTGCCCAGCGACTGGCCCTATGACGAGCTGCTGCGCTGGACCAAGCACTACTACGAAGCCGGTCAGGCGCGTTTTGAGCACTGGTTTGCCACCGGCCAGGGCAGCTACAAGGATGGCGACATCCACGACTACTCGATGCTGTGCAACAACCTGGCCATCAAGTACCGCTACAACGACGAAAACTACGACGCTGCGCTGGCCCTGCACGCCAAGGGCATCGCCACCAGCCCGTTTGCCGAGCACTACAACGGCATCCTCTCCACCTACATCGATACCAACAACTACCCCCAGATCATCGCCGCGGGCGAGCAGCTGTGGCACTACAGCCGGGAAAATGGCTACAGCCGGCACAGCCCGTCCGACTACTTTCCCAAGGTGGCCTATGCGCTCTACCAGCAGAGCCGCAACGTGGAAAACAGCATCTGGCTGGAGCGCCTGGACGAATGGTGGAACGCGCTGGACGATGACGACCAGCGCGAGTCCCGCCACGACTACTTGAGCAGCCTGCTCAACCAGCTCGATTACTACTCGGACACCCATGGCGCCGAGGTGCTGCCGCGCCTGCAAGCCCTGCTGCCCGAGCTGCGCGAGCGCAAGAACGCCTATCTGCTGCGCCGGGCGGGCGATGCCATGCAGACATCTGGAACACGGCAGGAAGCCATGCAGATCTACCAGGACGCGCAGCGCTTTTCCGCAGACAGCCATCCCGACGAGCGCAAGCGTCTGGAAGACAGCATTGCCGAGCTGGCACCCAAGCTGGGAAAAGGCACGGGCAGCAGCGCCGCAGACAGCAGCAAGCCCTGGTGGAAGTTCTGGTAACGCCATGAGCCACCAGGCAACGTACCTGGCGCGCAACGTGGTCAACGCGCCCGAGATCAAGGTTCGCATTACCGAACGCAGCCAGCAACGGGGCGACAGCAACGAGATTGCCACCTGGCTGCAAAACCACTTCTACCGCTACGTGGTGGGCAACCTGCTGGCCCCGCCGCCTGCCGTGCAGCCCCTCTACACCACCGATGACCTGCAACAGCGCTACCGCAACGGCCCTCCCGCCTGGGCCATGGCCGTTGTGGCACGCGCTGCCGCCTCCCACAGGGATGGCGCCGAACCCGCGCTGTGGTGGATCAACCCCGAGAGCGATGCCATCCTGGCGCTGGAGACACGGCTGCTGGAATTTCTGCATTCGCGCGTGGGCACATCGCTGGAAGGCAAGCTCATGCGCATCAACTGCCCTCAGGCCCTGGAGCGCTGGGAGCAGGAGCACCGTGCGTTCGAAACCCGGCAACTGGCAGGTTGGCGCAGCCACAACCCGCAAGCGGTAACACCGCTGTGGCAAGGCAGCAATGGAGAGTTTGTCGAGCTGCTGCCCTCAGGCGCTGCCTTGCGCGAAGAAATGGCCTACGAGAGCCAGATGATGCGCCATTGCCTGGGCCAGTTTGCCAACCGTCGCCTGCTGACAGGCGGCTATGGTGAACACTACGCCGAAAGCTGCGAGCAAGGCCGCATGCGCATCTTCAGCTACCGCACCGGCCTGCAGCAGCCGCGCATCACCATCAGCGCCTGGGTACAGGACGATGGCCGACTGCGCATCGACCAGATCAAGGGCAAGCAGAATCGGCCACCGATCGACCGCTACCGCGCCGATGTACTCGGCTTTCTGAACCAGCTGCCGACCAGCGACGACACGCCCGACGATGCACTGGGCATGCGCCTGGTACGGGTGGCTTCCCGCTGGCATGAGGTCGAAGCGCTGACGCAGGAATCCGACCAGCTGCAACTGTGGCAGCGCCAACCCGGCTTGCTGCAGCACCTGCGCCAGCCCACGCCCCTGGTGCAATGGCTGGCCGCCGCACGCGACAGCAGCGTTCTGGCGGGCCATGCCATCAGCCCCGCACTGGCCTACGCCTTGCGGCAGGCGGGCAAGCCGGTGCCTGCAGCGAAGGTGACAACGCCATGATCCAGCTCACGATTCTGGTCGTGGCCATGTGGCTGGTGTGGAAGTGCATCCAGGCCTTCAGCCGCCAGTTTGGCAGCAGCGCGCCACGCAGCAGCAACCTGCAAAAAACCTACCAGTTGGCACCGGAGCACAACTGGGTCCTGGCGCTGGCGCACCCCATGGCCTTTCACGCCATCAAGGGCGGCTTTGCCGACAGCGACATGCCCGAGCCCACCGATGGCCTGGCCGCATCGCTGCGCCCCATGGCACTGCACGAATTTGGCCTGCGCACCGACCTGGACAACGCCAGCGTGCGCCAGCAACTGCCCGATCTGCTGCGCACGCGCTGGTGGTGCTTTGACCTCGACAAACTGCAGCCCGGCGACGACCCGCGTGCAGCCATGGCCTTTGCCTGCGCACGCATCAGCTTTTTTGTGCGTACCGCCGCCATGCTGGGCTGGCTGCCAGCCGACCAGCAGTGGCAGCTTTTGCAATTGAACGCTGCTCGCGCCCGCGACTGCTTTGCCAGCTGGCAGGATTTTGGCCAGGCCTATGTACAAGGCCGTGCGCAATGGGTAGCCAGGGGCCGGGCTGATGCCATGGGGCGGGCCATCAGCAGCGACGAGCTGCACCAGTGGCTGCTCGACCCTGCCCACCCGTGGTGCGCCTATGCCTGGCGCTGAAGCTGTGAGGGTGACCGCTCCGCGCTTGCCGGATGCAGCGGAAGACCTGCAGGCAGCGCTCTTGCGCTATTTCAGCGGTCCATGGTGCTTCACACGCACCATGCAGGGCCTGGATGCGCTCGCCATTGGGGAAGCCGAGGGCGAGGCCCTGTTTCAGCCGGGCGATGCCAACCAGCTGCACTACCAAGAGAGTGGACAGTTGCGCCTGGTGACCGGGGAGCGGCCGCTTTCCTTCACCCGGCGCTTCGACTACCGGATGGATGGCGACATCGTTCAGGTTGATTTTGCAGACGGCCTGCAGGCCGGGCAGCCCTACCAGCGTTACCGCTACGACCCACGCCAACGGGCGCTGACGCCGGTGCAAACCCACCTGTGCAATCTGGATCGCTACAACGGCCACTATGTCCTATTGGACGATACGCATTTCGACCTGCACACCCGCATCGAAGGGCCGCACAAGCACTACCTGCTGCATACGCGCTACCGCCGCTTGCTCCGCGGCGACGCGAGCCCAGCGAAGGCGTATTAGGGATAGTTTGCGGCCCGCCCCATTTGCCCTGACGCAACATTCAGTTCGTTATCGAATCGGCGGATTATCTGGGTGATCTACGCGGGTCCAAACATGGCCATCAAAATACGCCAGATCCTTGAAACCAAAGCTCCAAAGAATCCCATCCTTCGCTTCCAGAATATGGGTATCCTGCAGTTCAGGCTGCAAGCTGGTGAGGCAAGGCTCCATTTTCTTGATCTGCGGGTCGTAAACAAACAAACCCCTATTTGACGCGAGATACAGCTTGCCTTCAAATACTTCTGCGCTGGTGAGATTCTGGTTGTCATCAACGCTGGAGAGGTCGGTAAAGCCTGCGTGGGCATTGCCATATAGCAGCGTTCCGTTGTGCCCTACCAGGAATACTTCGCTGGCACTAATGACCTTGATGGCGTTGATGAACTCATCTGTTGGCAACTGCAACTGCCTCCAACGGCCATTGTGGTAATGCCAGCATTCATCGCCTACGGCATAGATATCGTTCTCGCTGCTGCCGTCGATATCCACAAAATCAATGGCATCATTTGCATCCAGCCAGCGGTCAAACTCTTCGCCATCGCCTTCAGGTGGATCGCTGATGGGCGCCTGCCGCATGGGGCCAGCAAAGTCGAGCCAGTTTCCGTCAAGCGCCTGCTGTACTCCAGGCTCAAACCGATAGACTTGCCTGGATTGACCGCAGACATACAAGGCATTACCAATGGCGCGAATGCGGTTGACATAGCCTAGGCCAAGCGCATCTTCGCGCATGACCCCAGCGTCGGGAATTTGGTAGATTTTATCGGGACTACCTCCTGGCGCATATAGACGAATTTGGCCTTCTCGAGAAAGTACGCAGCGTAATTCATGGGTGGACCAATAGGCCACACAAATAGTTACCCAATCGTAATTCTTGACTAACCACTTGCGTGTCAGCGGATCTTTACCACTATAAGCGCCGACAAAAGAAAAATCATAATCATTGATATCAATGGCATCAAGCGTTTCAGCAAGAAGACCGATGAATGCATTGATGAGCGCTCCAAATTGAAATGTTTTGGCCTTATCAATCGCCATAATTAAATATCTCCAGTAGGTCGATTAACAGCATCTTTAATGTCTTCGGTTACCCTCCCTGCATGCTTGACAGCCCGCAGAACCGCATCATTGTGCGCCTTGAACTGCTCATCCAGTTGCTTTTGAATATCGGCTCTGGAGCAACCTCCTTTTTTCGGGCCTCCAGTTGACTTTTCAATGGCGCGCGCTGAGATTTTCTTGGCCTGACCCAGGGTGATCGTGCCTGGTGTGCCCGTTGCAGTGCCTTCGCGTCCCACGCGCACTGCAGGCCGGTCCGTATGTTTGTGGGCCGTGTTATGTTCTTTGCCGCTGCCGTTTTCCAGGCAGATGGCAGGCCCCTCGTCCAGAGAAGGCATATCAGGAATGCGCTCCAGCCCGCCTCGCTTGCCCAGGCGCAGCATCCAATCGGGCACGACATGGTGCTTGTCATTTCCCGGCGGGCATTCAAGTTCGTTGTAAGGTACCAGTTCACAACGACGACCAGGCCGGCGCTTTGTTTTGCCTTTCACATAAGCGCCGCCACTCCCTCCTGCTGCTTTGACCTCGGCGGCTGCAGGAGGAGGGGCGGGTGGCGGGGGAGGTGGTGCCTTTGGGGCAGGAGCCGGAGCTGGCGTTTTGGCCGGAGGCGCTGGCTCTTCTGTCGGCTTTGCTGCCGGCTTTCCCCCGCGCCTGCTTCTACCTCGTCCCCCTCCCAAGACTATACCCACTACATCCAAGATTCCTGGCGCATGCTCACCCAGGGTCTTGGCCTTTTCCATCTCTTGTGCTTTTTCCAGTTCCCGCTCATAAAAATCAGGCGGGTAGTCCTTCTTTGGATTGCTTGGCGCGCTCTTGGGTGCTGGCTCGGTTTTGTTGACAACCTTACCGCGAGCATTTTCACCATGCGGTGGGTTGCCCTTTGCGGGATGTGTTTCTGCCTTGCTTGGAGGCTTGGGCGCTGGTGTGGGTGCCTTGGCGGACATTGATCATCCTCAAGGCTTCTTGGTATTCATGTGCATCTGATCACCAGTGCGCACCACGGGGTGCCCATTGACAAAAACGCCGGTACTGTGTTGCTTGCTGTGGCTAACCTTCATGTTCACACCAGTAATCACGCCGCCCCCCATGCCGGGCTCGTCCCCTCGCACGTTGTCCACATAGCTCATTCGGTGCAGGAACACCGGCTTTCCGTTGGCGAAGACATCGGCTGAACACTACTCGGATTGGCTCATTTCATGAGCAATGGGATAGGGCACAGGGTGGCCGCCTTTGCTTGGTGTCAGGCAAACATCGGGCACTATTCCGATCACAAGAAAGCGCGCGTCCTTGGCGGTGAGTTGTTCGTCAGCCATGTTGTTCTCCTGCTTTTTTGGGTGCAAGTCAGCCCAGTGGGCCAAGCTCTGCGGATGGAACGGAATCGTCCATGTGGCCTACAGGAGCCATGCGGGTCTCAAGCACAAGGGTAGTGTTTTGGGGCAGCTGATTGGGAACCGGCACAACCAATCGATAGGTGGCGTATAGCTGCAAAGTGGCAAGATCGATTACCAGGGTGTCTAGATCTACCAGGATGTCGCCCGGCCAACCCAGGGCTGGGGAGAGCCGCGCAAAGACAAACAATTGGTGCGGCGGCAGCCGAGCACTAAAGCGCTCCGGCCAGGCGTGGCTCAAGTTCGGCGGATAGAGGGCGATCAGGCTCAGTTTCGCGCCAGGCGTGGGATAGTCGATTTGCTGATCGGCTGGAGCGCAGTTCCAATAGCCGTAGTCGAAATCCATGGGAGGCAGTGGCCATTGCTTCTCACGCCATGCCTTGTCATAGGTTCCTGCCAAAACCCTGCGCGGCAACCAAGCGCGACCTAATGCTGTGAGACTGATAGGCGAATAGTTTTTCTGGCCGCGGTACGGCTGAGAGGCAGGCTCCAATTGGGGCGCCCGGGCCCCTCTTGCCTTGTCGAGACCATGCCCGACAGGATTACGTTCATCAACGTTATGGCCTGTGCCACTTGAACGATCTTTGTGACCACCATAAGCGTTTTGCCAATGGATGCGTGTTTGCGTCGTTGGTTGAGGCGTTCCTGGTAATCCCAGCATGTTATGGGCTCGAGGTCCAGTAACTAGCAGCTCTTTATGCCAATGTTGATCTTGTCCGTTTTCATCGCGCCAATCAATTGCGATCCCACATCGCCAGCTTGAACCGGGCTTACCTTCTGGCGGTCGGCTGACAGCATTGGCAACGAGCACATCGCATTTGGGCTTATAAGGAGCAAAGTCGCTTTCCCACAGCGGCGAGCTTTCATTGGGTTCCCCATCCCAGACATCAGACATTGCCAGTGGGGATTGTTCTGCCGCATAGCTGAGATAACCGCTGCCCCACAGGTGTTGCAGGTCATAAGTAATGCGCGTAGCAATCACATGGAACGCTCGCCCATACTGGTCTACCGTCTGGAAATACTGGCTAGGAAACGGTGTGTGGTTGATGTGCTTGACGGGTGCAACTTCTGGGATGCTGCGACCCGCGCTTGAGGGCTTTTCCATGCTGCAGCCCTTAAATTCAAGTCATAGACCCAGCCGTCGATGAAATCTTCACTGTGGATGAACGATATTCCAGTTGTTCGCCCAGCGAGCTGCGGGCGACAAAGGTGCGGCTTGACATGTTCGGCTCTGGCTTTTGGGTGGATGTGTGTTGGTATGGGGCTCGATAATAGGGATGGGTAGCCAAAAATCATTGCCCGATTGTCGGAAGACGCTGATTAGACACACCGCATGCAAGCGATTGAGATTTCTCAATACAAAGAAGTAAAAAGCATGCTGAACGCCTACCAGCATTGGCACAGACGGGACACAAGTTCACCAAGCCGTACCGACCACGGATTAGCAAAGCAAAGCGCTTCCAATCCGCGCTTCGCGAGTGGACATAGGGCTGGACCTTCCAAAGCCTAATCGAGTAAGCCGATGCCTTGGCCAATTGGCAGCATCACTACAACTGGCTTCGCCCGCACAATGCCATTGGCCATATCACACCAATGTGCCGACTCCAATTTAAAAACAACCTATTGATAGTTCACAGCTAGACACTAAACACCGTCCGGGCCTCGGTAAAGCGCTTGGCAAAGTAGGGGTTGGTCATGCTGACCGTTCGGACCACGCCACCGCTCGATGGCGCGTGCACGAACTGGTTGCTGCCCGCATAGATGCCCATGTGCGAATAGCGCCCGCCCAGGGTGTTGAAGAAAACGAAATCGCCGCGTTGCAGATCGCTGCGGTCAATCGGCGCGCTCACCCCCGCCCACTGCGATGTGGTGCGGGGCAGCTTGCGGGTGGTGATGCCAGCCATCGCATACTGGATCAGGCCGCTGCAGTCAAAGCCGCCCTCAGGGGTGTTGCCGCCGTAGGTGTAGGGGGTATTGACCACCATCATCACTCGCGCATACAGGGTGTCGCGCAACTCGCCGCTCAGGCCCAGGTTGATGGGCACCACACCGCCATCCGGAGCGCCCGCCGGCCTGCGGCGCGTTGGATCTGCCGACGCCTGCGAGCCATTGGATGCCGGTCTGGAGGCGCAACCTGCCAGCAGCACTGCCGCCGGCACCCCGAGCAGCAGCATGCGCCGACGCATGGCAGCGGACGCAGAAGCGGGCTCATCCTCTGGTTTCAAAGTGCGGAATGCAGTGACGAAGTGCATCGTATTCATGAAGCATATTATTCACTGTTTTTCGCAAGCTTGTGAATCATATTGATTTTTGCCAAATCAATAGGCATCAACGAAGACCTTTACCCCTCCGTCAAATGTCTGGCAATGCGCCAATGGCCGACTATTGAGGTTTTTTAGAACTAGCGGTCTACAATTTGGGTTGCGATCCCAGTAAAAACAAGCATCCTTCATTGAAAGGACAACCCATGGTGCAATTCTCCAGGCGCCAGTTCATGAAAGTGACTGGCTCTACCCTGGCAGGATCCAGCCTGGCCGTGATGGGCTTCTCGCCCGCCACCGCTTTGGCCGAAGTCCGCCAGTACAAACTGGTCGGCAGCACGGTGACACGCCAGACGTGTACCTACTGTTCTGTCGGCTGCGGTATTTTGATGTACTCCCTTGGCGACGGTGGCAAGAATGCCAAGCTGTCGATCATGCACGTCGAAGGTGATCCGGACCATCCGGTCAACCGCGGCACGCTGTGCCCCAAGGGTGCATCGCTGCTCGACATCGTCAAGAGCCCCAACCGCCTGCTCTACCCCGAATACCGTGCGCCCGGCTCCAACGAGTGGAAGCGCCTGTCGTGGGACGAGGCGCTGACCCGCATCACCAAGCTGATCAAGGAGGACCGCGACGCGAACTTCCTGGAGAAGACCGATGACGGTCTGACGGTGAACCGCTGGACAACGACCGGCATGCTGGCCGCATCGGCTGCCAGCAACGAAGCTGGATACATCACCTACAAAGTGGCCCGCTCATGGGGCATGTTGGCGTTCGATAACCAAGCCCGTGTCTGACACGGCCCGACGGTGGCAGGTCTTGCCCCGACGTTTGGCCGTGGAGCGATGACGAACCATTGGGTCGACATCAAGAACGCGGACGTTATTTTGATCATGGGCGGCAATGCCGCTGAAGCCCACCCCTGCGGCTTCAAATGGGTGACCGAGGCGAAGGAGCATAACAAGGCTCACTTCATGGTGGTCGACCCGCGCTTCAACCGTTCGGCTTCGGTGGCGGATTTCTACGCCCCTATCCGCTCAGGTTCGGACATTGTTTTCCTCGGCGGTGTGATCAACTACCTGCTGACGAACGACAAGATCCACCACGAGTACGTGCGCAATTACACGGACTTCACCTTCATCGTGCGTGAGGATTTCGCGTTTGACGAAGGCATCTTCTCGGGCTACAACCCCGAAAAGCGCACCTACGACAAGGCCAGCTGGGATTACGAGCTGGGCGAGGACGGCTACGTCAAGACCGACCCGAGCCTGCAGCACCCGCGTTGCGTCTACCAGTGGCTCAAACGCCATTACGCCAGCTACACGCCTGAGAAGGTGGAGAGCGCCTGCGGCACGCCCAAGGACAAGTTCCTGCACGTGTGCGAAAAGCTCGCATCCACCGCACAGGCTGGCCGCGCTGCGACCATCCTGTACGCCCTCGGCTGGACACAGCACTCGATCGGCGCGCAGATTCTGCGTACCGGCGCCATGGTGCAGTTGCTGCTGGGCAATATCGGTGTTGCAGGCGGCGGCATGAACGCGCTGCGCGGCCACTCCAACATCCAGGGCCTGACCGACCTGGGTCTGCTGTCCAACGCACTGCCTGGCTACCTAACCCTGGCGAACCAGGGCGAGCAGGACTACCAGAAGTACATCGAAGCACGCACGCAAAAGCCTTTGCGCGCCAACCAGATAAGCTACTGGCAGAACTACCCCAAGTTCCACGTCAGCCTGATGAAGGCCTTGTGGGGCCCTGCGGCCACCAAGGACAACAACTGGGCCTATGACTACCTGCCCAAGCTCGACAAGCAGTACGACATGCTGCAGATCTTCGAGCTGATGAACGAAGGCAAGGTCAACGGCTACATCGCCCAGGGCTTCAACCCGCTGGCGGCGTTGTCGAACAAGGACCGCACCCGTGCGGGCCTGGCCAAGCTGAAGTTCCTGGTCATCATGGATCCGCTGGCCACCGAGACTTCGGAGTTCTGGAAGAACTACGGCGAGTACAACGACATCGACACAGCATCGGTACAGACCGAGGTGTTCCGCCTGCCCACCACCTGCTTCGCAGAAGAGGATGGCGCGGTCGTGAGTTCGTCGCGTGTGCTGCAGTGGCACTGGAAGGCGTCGGAGCCTCCTGGAGAAGCCAAGACCGACGTCGCCATCATGTCGGCCCTGCACCTGCGCATGAAGGCTGCCTACCAGAAGGACGGCGGCAAGTTCCCCGACCCGATCGTCAACCTGTGGTGGCCCTACGCCCAGCCAGCCCATCCGTCTTCGGAAGAGCTGGCCAAGGAGTACAACGGCCGCGCACTGGCCGACCTGACCGATGCCGATGGCAAAGTGCTGCGCCCTGCAGGCCAGCAGCTGTCGGGCTTTGGCGAGCTGCGTGACGACGGCACCACCATGAGCGGCTGCTGGATTTACACCGGCTGCTGGACGGAAGCGGGCAACCAGATGGGCCGCCGCGACAACAGCGACCCCACCGGTATCGGTAACACGCTGAACTGGGCCTGGGCCTGGCCGGCCAACCGCCGGGTGCTGTACAACCGAGCGTCTGCCGACCTGGAAGGCAAGCCTTTCAACCCCAACCGCATGCTGGTCAAATGGAACGGCAAGGCCTGGGGTGGCGCGGATGTGCCCGACTATGGCGTGGCGATCAAGCCGGAGGCCGGTACCGGCCCGTTCATCATGAACCCCGAAGGGGTGGCGCGCTTCTTTGCGCGCAAGGGCATGAACGAAGGACCGTTCCCGACGCACTACGAGGCGTTCGACAATCCGCTGGGCTACAACCCGATGTACCCGAAGAACGACAAGGCCGTCAGCAACCCGGCAGCCCGTGTCTTCCCGGCCATCTGGGAAACCTTCGGCAAGGCTTCGGAGTTCCCGCACGTGGGCACCACGTACCGCCTGACCGAGCACTTCCACTACTGGACCAAGCATGCGTTGCTGAACTCCATCATCCAGCCAGAGCAGTTCGTCGAGATCGGCGAGGCGCTGGCCAAGGAGATCGGCATCACCACCGGCTCCATGGTGAAGGTCAGCTCCAAGCGCGGCTACATCAAGGCAGCGGCAGTGGTTACCAAGCGCATCAAGCCCATGCAGATTGAAGGCAAGACGGTGCACCACGTGGGTATTCCCATCCACTGGGGCTTCAAGGGCCTGACCAAGCCGGGCTTCCTGGCCAATACCCTCACCCCATTCGTGGGCGACGGTAACAGCAACACGCCCGAGTTCAAGACCTTCCTGGTGAAGGTCGAGAAGGTCTAAGGAGCAGCGATGTCATCTCTACAATCATTGGATATCAAGCGCCGCTCCGCTACCACCACCCCATCGCCCAGCGTGCGCGACGCGCATGGCGGCGAGGTGGCCAAGCTGATCGATGTCTCCAAGTGCATCGGCTGCAAGGCCTGCCAGACCGCCTGCATGGAGTGGAACGATCTGCGTGACGACGTAGGCACCGCTGCGGCCGGGGTGTATGACAACCCGACCGACCTGAGCGCCAACTCGTGGACCGTGATGCGGTTCTCCGAATACGAGAACGAGGCCACTGGCAATCTGGAATGGCTGATCCGCAAGGACGGCTGCATGCACTGCGAAGACCCAGGTTGCCTGAAGGCCTGCCCTTCGCCCGGCGCGATCGTGCAATACGCCAACGGCATCGTGGATTTTCAGGAGGAAAACTGCGTGGGCTGCGGCTACTGCGTCACCGGCTGCCCATTCAACATTCCCCGCATCTCGCAAAAGGACCACAAGGCCTACAAGTGCACGCTGTGCTCTGACCGCGTTGCGGTGGGCCAGGAGCCAGCCTGCGTCAAGACCTGCCCCACGGGCGCCATCATGTTCGGCACCAAGCAGGGCATGCAGGAGCGCGCCGACGAGCGGATCGCCGACCTGAAGGAACGCGGTTTTGCCAAGGCTGGCCTGTACGATCCGCAAGGCGTGGGCGGCACGCATGTGATGTATGTGCTGCACCATGCAGACCAGCCATCGCTCTACCACGGCCTGCCCGATGATCCCAAGATCAGCCCTATGGTCAGCCTGTGGAAAGGCGTGGCCAAGCCGCTGGCACTGGCCGCATTGGGCGCCGCAGCAGTCGGCAGCTTCTTCCACTACATCACCAAGGGCCCGCTTGAAGTGCCCGAGGAGCTGGAGGAGGAAGAGGCCCGCAAGGCCGATGCCGACAACCACAAGGAGGCAGGACGATGAGCCGCACCAACCGAGACATCCAGCGCTACAGCGCTGCGGAGCGTGCCAACCACTGGGTTGTTGCCATCAGCTTTGTGCTGCTGGCGCTGTCCGGTCTGGCGTTCTTCCACCCGTCGTTCTTCTTCATGACGAACCTGTTCGGCGGCGGGCCCTGGACGCGCATTCTGCACCCCTACATCGGCCTGGTCATGGCCTTTGGCTTCCTGCTGATGTTCTTCCGCTTCTGGCAGTTGAACATCATCAAGGAGCGCGATGTGGAGTGGCTCAAGAATGTGCCGGCCCTCGTCAAGGGTGAGCACGACAAGATTCCGCCCGCTGAAAAGTACAACGGCGGCCAGAAGGTGCTGTTCTGGATGCTGGTGCTGTGCATGCTCGGCCTCGTCGTCACCGGCGTGCTGATGTGGCGTGCCTGGTGGAATCTGCCTGTGAACGTGGTGCGTGCAGCCAGCCTGATCCATGCCATCTCGGCTTTCGGCCTGATCGGACTCATCATTGCACACATCTACGCTGCCATCTGGACCAAGGGCACCATCCGCGCCATGACACGCGGTACCGTGACCCGCGCCTGGGCCCGGTTCCACCACCCGCTGTGGTACCGCCGCATGACGGGCGAGAAGGACTGAGCCAGCCCTTGCCCGCAGAGGCTTTGGCCTCGCCCCGGCCCTTCAAAGACGCCGATAGCCCTACCAGGTCTATCGGCGTTGATACTTGAGAAAATCCCCGTATGCAACGCATTCTTCAACCCGGCGAGATCGAGTCGCTGGACCACACCAGCTTTCCGCGCGTGCTGCTGCCCGATACCAGCAGCCTGTTTCTGGAACGCGCCAATCGCATCCGCCAGCTGGCCGAAGGCAACCCGATTGCCGACTACCTGAACTTCATCGCCAGTCTGGTGCAGGCCCAGCACCGCGCCGTGCAGGACTTGCGTGTGGCAGAGCCCGATGCAGCGGCCATTGCACAGGCGCAGGAATTTTCGTCGCCACTGCTGCCGGCCGCAGACCATCTCGACCCCGTCTGGCACCAGGTGTTGGATGGCATGCTGGCCGATCTCTCCGGCGCAGGCGGGCTGCCCGCGCCACTGCAACCACTGATTGCAGAGCTGCAGACAACAAGTGCCGAGGAGCGCAACGCCCTGGCAAAGCGCCTGCTCACCAAGGAATTGGCTGCACGCGATGTGGGTATGGCCCCCTTTGCCATGGCCGCGCTGCAGGTGGTGTTTGCCCGCCGCGCAAGCCAGTTGCGGGCCGGCGACGTGCCCTACACCGATCCCGCCACCATCTGCCCCGTATGCGCCGCCGAGCCGGTGGCCAGCGTGGTGCGCATTGGCGGCAAGATGGCCGGTCACCGTTATCTGCACTGCGGCTGCTGCAGCACCGAATGGCATATGGTGCGCGTCAAGTGCTCGCACTGCGAATCGACCAAAGGCATTCACTACCAGGGCCTGGAAGGTGGCAAGGATGTGGTGCTCGCCGAAACCTGTGACGCGTGCGGCAGCTACCGCAAGATCGTCAACCAGGAAAAGGACCCGTTGGCCGAGCCGCTGGCCGATGATCTGGCCAGCCTGATGCTCGATCTGCTGATGAGCGAAGAGACCCGGTTCCAGCGCGCCAGCGGCAACCCGTTGCTGTTTGTTGCCGTGGCGGAACCCCAGGCGGACGACAACGCTTCCGTGCCCGACCTGCACTGACGGCGGCCCGCCGGCTGCTGGCGGCAAGGCGCAATGATGCGCGCCGTGCCACCATGCCATACTAGAACGATGGTTGCTTACCCGCACCATCGTTTTTCGTTTTTAGACGTTTCACCCATGCGCACTGCCTCTCACCTGCCCTCCGTCGACAAGTTGCTGCAGCATCCCCGTACTGCCGGGCTGCTTGCGCACTATGGCAAAACGCAATGCACCGATGCCATTCGCGCAGCGCTTGCAGACGCTCGCGCCCAGTGGTTGGCAGCCAAGGACAACCAGACCGCGCCCAGTGCCGACGCCCTGCTGGATGCTGCCGAGCATGCGCTGCAGCGGCTGTTTGCCCCTCGCCTGCGGGCCGTCTACAACCTGACCGGAACCGTGTTGCACACCAACCTGGGCCGCGCACTGCTGCCGCAGGAGGCCATCGACGCCGTGGTGCAGGCGCTGGCCACACCCAGCAACCTGGAATATGACCTGGCCGATGGGGGCCGCGGCGACCGCGACGATCTGGTAGAGGACCTGATCTGCCGCCTGACCGGTGCGGAAGCCGCCACCATCGTCAACAACAACGCAGCGGCGGTGCTGCTGGTGCTGTCCACACTGGCATCGAACAGGGAGGTTATCGTCTCCCGCGGTGAACTGGTGGAGATTGGCGGCGCCTTCCGTATCCCCGATGTGATGACGCGCGCGGGCGCCACCCTGGTCGAAGTCGGCACCACCAACCGCACACATGAAAAGGACTATGCCGAAGCCATCTCCGGCCAGACGGCGGCGCTGATGAAGGTGCATTGCAGCAACTACGCCATCTCGGGGTTCACCAAGTCCGTTTCGGATGCCGCCGTGGCGAATATTGCGCACACCCACGAGTTACCAATGATCGTGGACCTGGGCAGTGGCACCTTGGTCGACATGCGTGCCTGGAGCCTTCCCTACGAGGTGACGGTGCGAGAAACCGTCGAAGCCGGCGCCGACATCGTCACCTTCAGCGGCGACAAATTGCTGGGCGGCCCACAGGCGGGCATCATCGTCGGCAAGAAGGCACTGATTGCACAGATCAAGAAGAACCCGCTCAAACGTGCATTGCGCGTAGGCAAGCTGACGCTGGCCGCGCTGGAGCCCACCCTGCGCCTGTACCTGCACCCCGAGCAATTGGCCCTTCGCCTCACCACCTTGCGCCTGTTCACCCGCGCTGCATCCGACATGCAGCAGCAGGCCGAAGTTCTGCAAGCCCCTGTGCAAACCGCGCTGGGCACCGCGTATGTGGTGGAGCCAGCTGCCATGTCCAGCCAGATCGGCAGCGGCGCGCTGCCTGTGGAAAGCCTGCCCAGCCATGGCCTGGTGATCCGCTCCGCAGACCCCAGGCGCGCCGGCCAGTTGCTGCAGCAGCTCGAAGCTGCGCTTCGTCGGCTGCCGCGCCCGGTCATTGGCCGCCTGCGCCAGGATGCCCTGTGGCTGGATCTGCGCTGCCTTGAAGCCACAGACCAGGCCGCGTTCATCCACAACTGGAAGAAACTTATTCTGGCGCCCGTCTGAAAATCGCCAAGAGCTATAAAAAACAGAGCATTTCCAAATGATCATTGGAACCGCAGGCCATATTGACCATGGCAAAACCACCCTGGTACGCGCCTTGACGGGCGTGGAAACCGACCGCCTCAAGGAAGAGAAGGCGCGCGGTATCTCCATCGAGCTGGGTTATGCCTACGCCCCCCTGGCCAATGGTGATGTACTGGGCATCATCGATGTGCCAGGGCATGAGAAGTTCATTCACACCATGGCCGCAGGCGCCGTGGGCATCGACCACGCGCTCCTGGTGGTGGCGGCCGATGACGGCGTGATGCCGCAGACACGCGAACATCTGGAAATTTTGCAGCTGCTGGGTGTCCGCCAAGGCACTGTCGCGCTCACCAAGGTTGATCGCGTAGCACCCGAGCGCATAGCGATCGTAAAGGATGAGATACGCGCGCTTCTCGCAGGTGGCCCTCTCGCCAATGCCCCTGTTTTCGAGACTGCGGCTGCACTGCCGGGCGACCAGGGCGTGCATGCGCTGCGCCAGCACCTGCACACCGTTGCACAGGCCATGCCCCAGCGCGCGCAGCAAGGCCTGTTTCGCCTGGCCGTCGACCGCGTGTTCAGCCTGGCAGGACAGGGGACCGTGGTCACGGGTACGGTTTTCAATGGCAGTGCTGCCGTGGGCGACAGCCTGGTGCATTCGGCCACTGGAAAGACAGTGCGGGTGCGCAGCATCCACGCGCAGAACCGGGCGAGCAACCAGGGCGTGGCCGGACAGCGCTGTGCGCTCAACCTTGCAGGCATTGCCAAGGAAGATATCGCGCGCGGCGACTGGCTGCTGGATGCACGCCTGCTGCACACCACCCAACGTATCGACGTGCGACTGCAGTTGCTGGCCGGTGCGCCAGCGCTCAAACCCTGGGCGCCCGTGCATGTGCACCTGGGCACCATGCACTGCACCGGCCATGTGGCCCTGCTGCAAGACGGCGAACTGCCGCCTGGAGCCGAATGCCTGGCCCAGCTGGTGCTGGATGCACCGGCCGTTGTACAACCGGGTGATCGCATCATCCTCCGCAATGCCCAGGCCAGCCGCACCATTGCAGGGGCCACGGTACTGGACCCGTATGCGCCAGCGCGCAAGCGCCGCAGTGAAGCACGGCTGACGTTCCTTGCAGCACTGGAGCACTGGGTCACAAGCCATGACACTGCGCCACTGTTGGCCGAGGCCTCTTATGGCATCGCACGATCCCAGTTGGTGCGGCTAACAGGCCTGGCGCAGCCGCCGGTCCCCGCCCAAGCCATCGTACTTCCCACCACGGATGGCGATGCGCTCTTGCTGAGCAATGGGGCTTGGCTGACGCTGCAGACCCAGGTGCTTGAGGCCCTGGAACGTTTTCACAGCGTGGCGCCCGATGAGCCCGGCATCAACGCTGCGCGCCTTCGCCGCATGGCATTGCCCAGCCTGCAGCATGGCATGCACGACGCGCTCTACACCAGCCTCATTGAGGCTTTGCTGCAGGCACAGCACATCAGCACCACCGGTGCATGGCTGCATCTGCCAGGCCACAGCGTGCAGTTGAGCAATGCTGAACAGGCCTTGGCCGAGCGCCTGCTGCCCGCCATTGGCGCTGGCCGTTTCGATCCGCCCTGGATTCGCGATCTCGCGCGGGACCACGGCAGTGGCGAGGAAATGGTACGCCAACTGCTCAAGAAATTGGCCCGGCAAGGCTTGGTGTTTCAGGTTGTCAAGGATCTCTTTTATGCAGCCGAGCAAACCGATGCTCTGGCCGCATTGGTCGCCGATCTGGCCTTGCAGGCCGAGCGGGGCGCGGTGGAGGCTGCGGCCTTTCGAGATGCAACAGGCCTCGGGCGCAAGCGCGCCATCCAGATCCTCGAGTTCTTCGACCGCGTGGGCTACACCCGCCGTGTGCGCGACGCCCACATGCTGCGCCCCGGTGTGCGCTGGCAAGCCAGTCAGCCATGACACGTCTGCGAGGGGCGCAGGCGACTAGGAGGAAGTGCTCACCAGACACTTCGTTTGCGCTTCGGCGCGCAGCATGCCACGCCTGACTCCATTTTGAGGGGCATGATCCACTCCGGCTCAACGGGCAACGGGAATGGCTACAATCGGCGCACTTTCTGATGGAAGGCAATCGTGCCCGGTGGTGCGGCCGGGCTTCAAACCCGGTGAGGGGTGTCAGCCACTCCTGGGTTGGTTCGACTCCAGCTGCCCTCCGCCATCCCATGCACTCCGACAGACGTATCAGCGCTTTATAGGGCTGAACCGGGCGCAATTCTGTTTTGCAGGGGAGAGCAAGCACTGCATTCTTTTGTCCTCAACTCCCACTACATCCCTGGACCAGCTCGTGCCCTTTGCGCCGTCGGGATAGGCTACGACATAATTTCGTCTGCTCTGGGGGTCTTCGCCGACCGTCATCGCCATGTCGCCAAACACCTTGGGCTCCAGGGTCATGGTCCCCGACTCCGACGGATCCAGACTCGGCGGGAAGAACATGGACTTTTTCTGCAACCGAAACCTGTTCTCGGATGGGTCGTCGTGGAGATAAACCACTGGGAAATACTCAAAAGTGACTCTCACGTTGGGTGTGCGAACAGAGTCCTTTTCACTTCTGAAAGCGAACTTCTCCCTGTTCGAAATCGCTTCCTTGCCTTGGGCCAGGGGATGATGGCTCCGATATTTGAACGAGGTCTCCAGAGACACCAGCTTCCACTGGCAGCTTCCTCCGGCATCGATCGCAAAGCGCGCCTTGTAGACATGGTTCTCCGGCGCTCGATCAAGGCTGATCTTTTCGTAGTGAGAAGCCCGCATCAGGGCAACGCCGCTTTGCGACTGCCCACCGACGCCGTAGCTCCTCGGCTCCTCGCATTTTTCTGATTCGTATTCCAGCGTGACCGGCTGGGGCTCGATGCCGTCCCCGGCCTTGACGATCAAGGTCAGCCAGCGTGCGTCCTTGGCAGGGTTTTGTGTGCGATCCGCTTTGTGATCCAGATTCAATGCCGGGGTACAGCCCACCAAGAAAACCCAGGGCACCAGTGTCAGCGCTTTCCATCTCTTGCCCATACCCGTCCTACAGAATGAAAGAACTCCTGGAGTCACCTGCATGCCAGAAAGCGGCGCAGCAACTCCGTTCACGCAACGGACTGGCCTGCGCTCTCCACGAGGCGTCGCAAAGCCGCAGTATCAAGAAGAGAGGCGCCGTGGCCAGCCATCCTCCTAGAACAAGGGCACCACAATCGCAACACGGCGATTTTCTGCGGCATTGCCCGATATGACAGGCAAGGCATTGCCAAGCCCCTTGACCTCGATGTTCTGCCTGGGCATGCCAGCCTCTCCCAACACATCGCTCACAGCCTGAGCTCTGCGCAATGACAGTTTCAGGTTGTAGGCCGCACTGCCTCGGTCGTCGGTATAGCCTTCCACGCGTAGCCGGTCGATACCCTCTTTCAGCAAAGCTCGCGCGAGCTCCACGACTTTGGTGCGCGCAGCCTCGCCCACCTCGGCAGAGTCAAATTCGAAAAGCAGCTTGCCGGACATCTGCAGCTCCCAGCCTTGATCTCCTTCCGAGAACCCCTGGTTGCGCAGCACCTGTTGCTGTTGCGCCGTCAGTCCGCTTTGCGGTACTGGCGGCGGTGGCGGAGTCTGGCACGCTGCCAGCACCACAGCCAATACCATGGCCATGGCCCAACGCATTCCATGGGCAATACGTGACTTCTCCCCGGCTCTCTGGCTCCACTCCATTATTTACTCCTTGTTCGCAGCACTTCCGGCATGGCGTACCACCTTGGCTTCATACATGGCCTGGTCTGCGTGGCCCATCAATTCCTCCATATCCTGCCCGTGCTGCGGGAAGACTGCAATACCGACGCTCACGGAGGGCCTGAGCGCTGCACCGCTACTGGTCACCACAGGGCACTGCATCGCCTCCTGGATCTTGTGCTCCACCACCTGGGCATCCGCCATGCCGCCTACGGGGTAGAGCAGAATGGCAAATTCATCGCCGCCCAGCCTGGCAACCAGGTCTGCCTCGCGCACCACGGAATGAAGGCGGAGCCCTACCGCCCTGAGCAGCGCGTCTCCGGCCGCGTGGCCATGAATATCGTTGACCTGCTTGAAGCGGTCATTATCGATAAAAAGTACGGCGAGCTTGCGCCCCATGGCCTCCGCATCGAGCAGCGCCTGCTGAAGGCGCTGCTCGAAATGTGAGCGATTGGCCAGCCCCGTCAGGCCGTCGCGCGATGCCTGCAGCTCCAATTGCGAGTTCTGCTGCCGCAGCCGCTCCTGCCGCATTTGCAATTCAGACAGCAGCGCATTGAAGTCATCGCCCAGTTCATGCAGTTCCGCAATCCGGGCGGGAGGCACGCGTTGCCCCATGGATCGATCATGCCGCACCGCGCGAGCCACTCTGGCCAGTTGCTGCAACGGCTCGGCAATATCGGCCAGCATGCGGCGTGACTGGCGCATGCCGATAAATCCACTGACCCCCACGCACAGCAACAGCACCGCCAAGCCGGAGCTGAGAAATCGAATGAACCCTGCGCCGTCGCTGTAGAGCACCACACGCCCGATCTGCCTGCCATCCTGGCTCACCGGCGCTTCGGCAGGGCGCATTCCCATGACCGCCGCCAGCAACTCACCGGTGCCACCCGAGCTGGTTTTGGCAGAACTCCACTGCACAAATACCTGCCCCTGGGCGTCAAACACCTGGCTGCGGGCTACATCCTCGTTTCGCAGCAATTGATCCAGTACCCTGCTGGCCTCGCCATGGTCGTTGAACACCAACGACGCTTCGACCGTATAGGCCAGAGATCGGGCCATCAATTGCAAGTTGTTGAGCAGGTAGAAACGCAGCACCACCACCCCGACCACGAGCAGCAGCACACCTGCCAGCGAGATGGCCATGGCGGCCATGCGCAAATGGGCCCGCCGGATTACTGCGTGCAACGATGCCTGGCTGTCCATGAAAAGGCTCATGGCACCGCCTTGGACCGCGCCAGCTGCAGTATCTTGGGACTGATGCGCAGGCCACTGCGGGCAATCGAGTCCAGATTGACTTCAAAGCCCGGGCCTTCACCTTGGCGGCTGAGGCAGAACATGGCACCGATGCGGCACAGCGCACTGCGCTCACTGATCGTCAAAAGGGGGCGGCCGCTTTCTTGCTGCATCAGCTTGCGCCACTGCTGCTCGCCCATGTCTCCCACATAGAGGCCATCGCACTCGGAGGCTTTCAGCTGTGCGGAATCCACCTGTTTGACACTGAGACGCCGACCAGCGACCACCAGCCCGGAGCTTTGCAGCAACCCTGCTCCATATTCCGTGGCGCCCACTGCGCACAGCCGCAACTCTTCGCTTTCATGGGGCCAGCGCGTATAGCCCAGTATCCCGATCACGGTGCGCGTTACCGCTTGCACATTGGTTTCAGCGGATACCTCTGCATCGGTAACCTCTGACGCAACCGCCGACCAGCTCAAACAGGCCGCAAAGAGCCACGCCCAGCCGCTGAAGCGGCGGGACCATGTTCGATTGCCTCGACCTGGCCTCCAATATGACAACAACAGCTCCATGACTTCAGTGACAACTGCCTGGAGACACATTGCGCCATGCATCTCCCCCCGTCAATCCCTGGCATTCTTCCATATCTTTACAATTAGCAATGTAAAACTTGCTGTACTGCCGCCCCCTTGCTCACGGCTGGTAGCAATTGCTCCCCGTCAAGGCGCAGGGAATGCGCAAGCTGTCGATAATAGGGGTAGCTCCTCCTGCCCGCCAGACTCTGATCCATGACTACCGACCTCACCCAGACCCCTCGACTCACTTCCTTGTCCCATGGCGGCGGCTGTGGCTGCAAGATTGCCCCGGGCGTGCTGGCTGACCTGATGAGCCGCAGCGCGCTGCCCAAGCAGTTCTACGCCCAATTGCTGGTGGGCACCGAGACGGCGGACGATGCAGCCGTCTATCAGATCAACGACGAGCAGGCCATTGTTGCGACAACGGATTTTTTCATGCCGATCGTCGACGACCCCTATGATTTCGGCCGAATTGCCGCCACCAATGCGCTGTCTGACATCTATGCCATGGGCGGCACGCCGGTGATGGCGCTGGCAATTGTCGGCATGCCCATCGATGTGCTGCCGCATGATGTGATTGCCAAGATTCTGGAAGGCGGTGAATCGGTCTGCCGTGATGCCGGTATTCCCCTGGCCGGTGGCCATTCCATTGATTCCGTGGAACCCATCTATGGCCTGGTCGGCATCGGCGTCGTCAACCCCAAGAACCTCAAGCGCAACAGCGATGCGCAATCGGGTGACGTATTGATTCTGGGTAAACCACTAGGAGTCGGCATCCAGTCTGCAGCGCTGAAAAAAGGCCTGCTGGACCATGCAGGCTACGCAGCCATGGTGCACACCACCACCCAGCTCAACCGCCCCGGAACCGTGCTGGCGCAGATCGAAGGAGTGCATGCACTCACCGATGTCACTGGCTTTGGCCTGCTGGGCCACACGCTGGAGCTGGCGCGCGGCGCCGGATTGACGGCCAACATCGACAGCGACCTGGTTCCCCTGCTGCCCGGCGTGCGCGAACTGGCCGAACAAGGCATTGCAACAGGAGCCTCGGGCCGCAACTGGGCATCCTACGGTACAGATGTGGAATTGGGCGAAAACGTGTCCGACGCCATGCGCAGCCTGCTGACGGATCCGCAAACCTCAGGCGGCCTGCTGGTGTCGTGCCAGCCCGGAGCCATCCAGCAGGTGCTGGAGACCTTCAAGGGCCATGGATTCTCCGATGCGAGCGTCATTGGCCGCATGCTGCCCGGAGATGCCAAGGTGGCGGTGAAATAGGCGCATTCCCGACCGCGCCAGATGCGTCTGGCTCTGCCATTGCCGACTGTAAAGTGGCCGCTGCCAGAAGCCTAATTTCTTGATATTTCTAAGTAAATATTACAAATAGCCATCATCGACTGCCCGGGCAACCCCTTTCCTTGATGACGAAACGCAAAAAACGCCTGCGGTGAACTGCAGGCGTTTTTGCTTTTGGGCAGACGCTCTTCTTCAGAACGGCAGCTTGGGCATACCTCCGCCACCCATCATGCCTTTCATTCCCTTCATGCCACCCATTTTCTTCATCATCTTCATCAGGCCACCGCCCTTCATCTTCTTCATCATCTGCTGCATCTGGCCGAACTCGTTCAACAGGCGATTGACCTCCTGTACTTGAACTCCGGCACCTGCTGCAATGCGCTTTTTGCGAGTGGCCTTGATCTGTTCGGGCTTGGCCCGTTCATACGGCGTCATCGAGCAGATGATGCCTTCCTTGCGGCGGATTTCGCGCTCCGCCTTGTCCATGTCCACCTGACCGGCCTTGCCCGCCAGCTCGGTCGGCAGCTTGTCCATCAGTGTGGACAGGCCACCCATCTGCTTCATCTGCTGCAGCTGGCCCAGAAAATCGTTCAGATCAAAGCCGTCGCCGGATTTGATCTTTTCGGCCATCTTCTGCGCGGCCTCCATGTCCACGCCCTTGGTGACCTGCTCGACCAGGGCCACGATATCGCCCATGCCCAGAACGCGTTGCGCATGGCGCTCGGCATCGAACACCTCCAGGCCATCGATCTTTTCGGAGACACCGGCAAACTTGATGGGCGCACCCGTGATTTGGCGCACCGACAGCGCAGCGCCGCCACGCGAATCGCCATCGAGCTTGGTCAGGACGATACCGGTCAGCGGCAGCGCTTCCTTGAATGCCTTGGCGGTGTTGATGGCATCCTGGCCCTGCATGGCATCGACGACGAACAAGGTCTCGACAGGCTTGAGCGCCCCGTGCAATTGCTGGATTTCCTGCATCAACACTTCGTCGATGGCGAGGCGCCCAGCCGTATCGACCAGCAACACGTCGAAATAGTGCTTCTTGGCGTAGTCCAGCGCAGCATTGGCGATATCCAGCGGCTTCTGATCAGGCGTACTGGGAAACCATTCAGCACCGGCCTGCGTGGTGACCGTTTTGAGCTGCTCGATAGCTGCCGGGCGGTAGACGTCTCCCGACACCGTCAGCACCTTTTTCTTGCGCTTTTCAATCAGGTGCTTGGCCAGCTTGGCAGTGGTGGTGGTCTTGCCCGCGCCCTGCAGGCCAGCCATCAGGATGACGGCGGGTGGCTGGGCGTTGAGGTTGATGTCCGCCACGCCCTCGCCCATGGTGACGGCAAGTTCCTTGTTGACAATCGAGACCAGGGTCTGCCCGGGCTTGAGGCTGCCAAGCACCTCCTGCCCCAGGGCCTTTTCCTTGACGCGGGCAATGAAATCCCGCACCACAGGCAAGGCAACATCTGCCTCCAGCAAAGCCATGCGCACTTCGCGCAACATGTCCTGCACGTTCGATTCGGTAATACGGGCCTGTCCGCGCATCTCCTTGACGAGGCGCGACAGTTTATCGGTCAATGCGGAAGCCATGGGCAGTGATAGGTAGTTGGAGTGGCAAGCGGCGCTACAGCGCCAGGCCGCGGTGCGGCTTGCTGCAGGCAAAAGCCCATTTTAACCCTTACCCATCTGCCTGCCCGCAGCCCGTGATCCTACGGGTCTGCGCACCGCCTGCAGGCTGCCACATGGAAGGAGCCTCCAAGTAAAGCAGCATGCTGCTGACGGCAGCTATCATAGGCACATGCCCTTTTCTTCTTCCACAGTGGCCGGAGCCGGTCTTGTCGGCTGGATACTGGCCCTGGCTGCGGCGCTTGCCTATGCCCTGCCGGCGCTTGCCACCCAACGCCTGCAGGAGCGCGGCGCCAAGCGCTCGCTCCTCGTCGCCTGGGCCTTGCATGCCGCCAGCCTGGTGTGGGGCCTGGCCGGGCATGAGCCCCGGTTCGGATTTGCGCCGGCCTTGTCCGTCACGGCGTGGCTGGTGCTGACCGTGTATGTGGTCGAGCAGCAGTTGTACCCGCAATTGCGTTCACGCTGGCCGCTGGCTGCACTCGGCAGCGTAGCGGTACTGCTGGCCGTGATTTTCCCCGGAACCCCATTGCATGTCGATGCGTCGCCGTGGCTGCCGCTGCATCTGGCGCTCGGCATTGCATCCTACGGTCTGTTCGCTGCCGCGGTCGTACATGCGGCGCTGATGACGCGCGCAGAACGCCAGATGCGCCAACATGGCGACCACGACGGTGGCTTGCCGCTGCTGACGCTTGAGCGGCTGACATTCCGCTTTGTAGGTGCCGGGTTCGCTCTGCTCACCGCCACCCTGGCGGCGGGCTGGTTCTTTGGCGAGGCGCTGTACGGCAAAGCCTGGATATGGAATCACAAGTCGGTTTTCAGCGTATTGTCCTGGCTGACTTTTGCCATCCTCCTGTTTGGCCGCAAGCGCTTTGGCTGGCGAGGGAGGCAGGCGGTGAACATCCTCTACGCAGGTGCCCTGCTGCTGCTGCTGGCCTATGTGGGCTCGCGCTTTGTACTGGAAGTGATCTTGGAGCGCTGAGCAACCATGAAGTATTTGCTGGTTCTACTGCTGGTGGTGATCGCCTGGCACATCTGGCGTGGCAAACGCGTGCAAAACGCTCGGCCAGCACCTAAAAAGACGCTGGCTCAACCCGAGCCCATGGTGCATTGCGCCCACTGCGGCGTGCATTTCCCGCAATCGGATGCCATCAGCCACCGCGGCAAGCAGTACTGCTCGCAAGCGCACCTGGCCGCCGCCAGCAATACGACGCCGTCGCCATGACCCCTGCTGCAACGCCGCTGGACACCCCTTTTCGGCGCCTATGGCGGGTGTACCTGGCTGCCCGTGTGGTGGTGGCCGTGCTGCTGGCCATCGGCTCTGTTTTGCTGGCTCCTGTTCACGCGCGGCAGTTGCTCCCCCAATTGGCCATACTGGCCATCTATGGTGCGCTTGCCATCCTGTATGCCGTCATCAGCCAGCAGCCACCGCCACAACGCAAGGTCTATGCCTGGCTGCCGACCATCGGGCTCGATCTATTGCTGATATCGCTGCTGGAAGTGACAAAGACCGGCAGTTACACGCTTACACCGCTGTTCGGGCTGACCGTTTTGTTTGCCGGCACGCTGGGCGGCTGGCTGGTGGTTCTGGGCACCTGCGCCTACATCACGATTTTTCTGCTGATGGAGACCCTCACGGCAACAGCATCGGTGCTGGATCTCGAAGTTACGCAGAATACGGTGCAAGCGGGCCTGGCGGGTGCGGCCTACTTCCTGGTGGGTATCCTGGTCCGCCTGCTGGCGGCACGTGTGGAGCGCGAGACGCGGCAGGGTCTGCGCGCCGCAGCTGCAGCCAATCAGCAGGAGCAGGTCAATGCACTGATCCTGCAGAACCTACCAGACGGCGTTCTGGTGGTGGACCAGCAGCTTCAGGTGCACAGCGCCAACCCCGCTGCCATGGCACTGCTGCAGCAGCTCACCACTCCCGTGCAATTGCAGCAGCTGGGGCAACTGCCGGCATGGCAAGGCGTGGTGCACCAGATCAACGACACCTTTCGCAATGGCGAAGCCATCTCCAGCGATCAGGCCTTGATCGCGCCAGGCTCCACCCCCGTCGGCCTGCACGTCCGAACCTGGCTGACCCACCCGCTACCGGGATTGGGCACCATCGACAGCGCGGACAATGACCCGTTGTGCCTCGTTTTCCTCCATGACCTGCGTGAAATGGAAGCGCGCCTGCGCACCGAAAAACTGGCTGCCATGGGGCGTATGTCGGCTGCCGTGGCACACGAAATCCGCAACCCGCTCGCAGCCATCACCCAGGCCAATGCGTTGCTGGACGAAGACCTGACCGACCCCAACCTCAAGCGCCTCACCTATATGGTCGAACAGAACGCCCAACGCCTTGGAAGGATTGCGGAAGACATTCTGGACATCGCTCGGGTGCATAACCAGATACAGCCCGGAGAAGGCGAAGCCGTACTGCTGGACGACACAG
The DNA here is from genome assembly GCF_050434545.1 of Comamonas sp. 4034. Classification (NCBI taxonomy): domain Bacteria; kingdom Pseudomonadati; phylum Pseudomonadota; class Betaproteobacteria; order Burkholderiales; family Comamonadaceae; genus Comamonas; species Comamonas sp. 4034. The sequence goes on from NZ_JBNDIT010000013.1 coordinate 78,709, forward strand.
TCTACGAAATCTGCAATGACTGGATGGCGCTCGCGCCAGCCGCGCACCAGGTGGCGCTGTCCCTGCATGCGGAGGGCAGTCTGGTGGCATTTGACACGGGGCATCTGCGCCAACTGCTGTACAACCTGCTCAACAATGCGCAACGCTATCGCAGCGACCATGCCGATGCCTTGCAGGTAACCACCTCCAGCACCCTGGCCGGCACGGCCACCATGGTGGTGTGGAGCGACGGTCAGCCCATCGAGCCGACCATCGAGAAGCACTTGTTCGAGCCCTTTTTCTCATCGGAGAGCCGCTCGAGCGGACTTGGTCTGTACATCTGCCGGGAGCTGTGCACCCGCCACGGCGCTATGATCCGCTATGAAAGACAAAGCGCCCGTCACTCGGATATACGCGATGGGAATGCTTTCATCGTGCAGTTCCGCAGGGCTGCCAACTCCGTTGCACAACCATCTCTTGAGCGCCTGCTGCCGATATGAGTTTTGAAAATACCTCCGTTCTGGTCGTGGACGATGAGCCCGACCTGCGCACACTGTATGAACTGACGCTGCTGCGTGAGGGCTACCGCGTGCATACGGCTGGCTCGGTGCAGGAAGCGCAGTCCCAATTGCAGCAGCAGCAGTTCGATATCCTGATCACCGACATGCGACTGCCCGATGGCCTGGGCATGGAGCTGCTGCAGACGCTGCGCAGCCAGGGGCGCAGTGAGCGCGCCATCGTCATAACCGCCTATGGCTCAGCCGAAAATGCCATCGCCGCCTTGCGGGAAGGCGCCTTCGACTACCTCACCAAACCGGTCGATCTCAAACAATTCCGCCAGGTTGTCGCATCCGCGCGCCAGGGCCTGCCCAGTCCCTCTCCCGTGCAACAAGCACCGGCAGGCGACAGCAGTGCCCGATCCCCAGCAGCGGCAACAGCTCCGGCCAAGGAGCTGGTGGGCCAGTCACCAGCCATGCAGCAGGTGCGTGAGCGCATCGCCAAGGTGGCCAGCAGCATGGCGCCCATTCTGGTGCGCGGCGAATCTGGTACTGGAAAGGAACTGGTCGCCCAGGCCCTGCACTCCCACAGCCAGCGCGCTGCGGGCCCGATGGTGGCAGTCAATTGCGGCGCCATTCCGGAAGCGCTGCTGGAAGCCGAATTCTTTGGCGCCAAGAAGGGCTCCTACACCGGCGCAGCCCAGGACCGGGAAGGTTTTTTCCAGGCCGCGCATGGCGGCACCCTGTTTCTTGACGAGATCGGCGAACTGCCGCTGGCCATGCAAGCCAAATTGCTGCGGGCGATTCAGGAGCGAAAAATCCGCCCCCTCGGTGGTCAGCAGGAAGAAGCTGTCGATGTCCGCATCGTCAGCGCCACGCACCGTGACCTGGCGGCCGATGTGGCGCAAGGGCGCTTTCGCCAGGACTTGTACTACCGACTCAATGTCATCGAGATCGTGATTCCGCCTCTGCGCGAGCGGCGTGAGGACCTGCCTCAGTTGTGCACCGTGTTGCTGCAGCGCATTGCGCAAGACCACGGCCAGCCCGCCTACCAGCTGACGGAAGAGGCCCTCGCCACCATTGCGGCCTACCCGCTGGCTGGCAATGTGCGCGAGCTGGAGAACCTGTTGCTGCGCTCGGTCGCCTTGAGCGACGGATCACTGCTGAAAATAGACCAGCCAGCAAAAACCTGGCAGCCGGACCTGGCCAATGTAGCACCGCCACCCGCTGCGCAAGCGGCATTCCGGTTGCCAGAACCCTCCGCAACACCGGCCTCTCTGCCTTTGGCCGTCGGCGCAGCAACTGCGCCGCCCATCCCTGGCAATACCTACCCTTGCGACCAAGACCTGCCCCAGGATCTGCAAACCTGGATGGACGAGCTGGAGCGAGACATACTGGTGCGGGCACTGCGCGAATTCGGCTTCAACCGCACAGCGGCGGCAGCGCGCCTGGGCATCAGCCTGCGGCAAATCCGCTACCGGATGGAGCGGCTGCACATTGCAGATACGCATGACGGAGTTCCTCACCAGTGACGCCCGCCCCACGCGCATCGCAATTGCCAGTAGCCTGGGATGCCGGATGGCTACAAATGGCCACCCACTGTCCGTCACCCAATTTCGGCCCTCGGCCTGCAGCCACGGACATTGACCTGCTGGTACTGCATTCGATCAGCCTGCCCCCCGGCATCTATGGCACCGGAGACGTACAGCGCCTTTTTGTGAACCAGCTGGACTGGGACGCACATCCTTATTTTCAAGACATCCGCGGGCTGAAGGTGTCTTCGCACTTCTTTATCACCCGAGTTGGCACCGTCTGGCAGTTTGTAAGCTGCAATGACCGTGCCTGGCATGCAGGTGCGTCCAGTTGGCAGGGGCGTGAGCGCTGCAACGACTACTCCATCGGCATTGAGCTGGAGGGCCTGGAGGGCCTGCCTTTCGAGGCAGCGCAATATGCGGCACTGGCTCAAGTCTGCCAGCATGTCGAAAATGAATACCCAATCCGTCAGATTGCGGGGCATGAACATGTGGCCCCGGGACGCAAGCAGGATCCGGGCAGCGGCTTCGTCTGGCCTCAGTTGCAACAGATGCTGAACTGGCCCCGGGCCATGTTTCCGCCAGGTACCGTCTAGCTACGCTCCTTCTGCATTTTCAAAGCCCTTGGCGGCACCCGCCCCATCAGGAACGCGTGCATAACTGCACGCTTGGCATGGACGCCACACGCCGTCTGTCGTTGCCACTCGCGGCCAACATTTTTTTCAATCGCATGCAGGCCATGCATTGCCCGATGTGAGGCCCGCTTTTCCCTGCAAGCACGCACCAGCACTGCGCTCGCACACCGAAAACATGCATCGGTGCGCATTGCCGCGCATGCTGCGATGCAACGCAGACAGCTTTATCACAATTTGTCACGACTCATTTCCATATATTGCGAAGTACACTATAGGTAGTGTTCAGCAGGCCGCCAGACACTATATGTAGTGTCCAGAGTATTCCCAGCCCTTTCCTGCGGCTTCCTGCTGACGTCGCTTTTTTCGATTTTCTACCGGTTTTTTCAAGAGTTTCAGAGAGGACAACATGAACGCCGACTCGCTTTCCGCCGAACTGACACAACAGGACTCCAGCAAGCGCACGATTGACGGTTTCACCGTTCTTCCCGACTACCAGATCATTCGACGGAACGGTGCCGTCGTTCCTTTCGAGCCGCCAAAGATCACCACCGCCATGATGAAAGCCTTTTTGGCGGTGCATGGCACCCAGGGCTCCGCATCAGCCAGCGTGCGCGAAGTCGTGGAGAACCTCACTCACACTGTGGTTCGCGCCCTGATGCGCTCACGCCCTGGCGGCGGTACCTTCCATATTGAGGATGTGCAAGACCAGGTGGAACTGGGCCTGATGCGCAGCGGCAACCATGAAGTGGCGCGCGCCTATGTGCTGTACCGCGAGCGCCGCAACCAGGAACGCGCACAGTTGCACGCCGAGCACGCGCCCGCCCAACCCGAGCTGCACGTGCTGGACAAGGGCCAGCGCGTGGTGCTGGATGTGAAAAAGCTGCACGACCGCATCACCGCTGCCTGTCAGGGCCTGGGCCAGGATGTGGACCCTGCGCCGGTGCTCAGCGAGACCCTGCGCAATCTGTACGATGGCATGAACATGGACGAGGTTTTCAAAGCCTCCATCCTGGCCGCCCGCACCCTGATCGAAAAAGAGCCTGACTACACCTTTGTGACCGCTCGGCTGCTGCTGCACACCATCACGCGCGAAATCCTGGGCCAGGACGTGGCAGCCTCCGACATGGGCGCGGCCTATGCTGCCTACTTCCCAGGCTACATCGCCAAGGGCGTAGAGCACGACCTGCTCAACCCCGACATGCTGAATTTCGACCTGCCGCGCCTCGCCTCGGCCCTGAACGCCGAGCGTGACCAGCAGTTCGACTACCTGGGCCTGCAGACGCTGTATGACCGGTATTTCCTGCACGTCAAAAAGCAGCGCATCGAGCTGCCCCAGGCCTTCTTCATGCGCGTGGCCATGGGCCTGGCGCTCAACGAGAAGGACCGCAATGCGCGCGCAATCGAGTTCTATGAACTGCTGTCGTCGTTCGACTTCATGTCTTCCACGCCTACGCTGTTCAACAGCGGCACGCAACGCTCGCAGCTCTCCTCCTGCTACCTGACCACGGTCCCCGACGATCTGGGTGGCATCTATGACGCCATCCGTGAGAACGCACTGCTGTCCAAGTTTGCTGGCGGCCTGGGCAACGACTGGACGCGCGTACGCGCCCTGGGTGCCCGCATCAAGGGCACCAATGGCGAATCGCAGGGCGTGGTGCCTTTCCTCAAGGTGGTCAATGACACGGCCGTGGCCGTGAACCAGGGCGGCAAGCGCAAGGGCGCGGTCTGCACCTACCTGGAAACCTGGCACCTGGACATCGAAGAATTCCTGGAGTTGCGCAAGAACACCGGCGATGACCGCCGCCGCACCCATGACATGAACACGGCCAACTGGATTCCCGACCTGTTCATGAAGCGTGTGATGGAAAAAGGCAGTTGGACCCTGTTCTCGCCATCCGATGTGCTGGATCTGCATGACCTGTTCGGCGCCGCATTCGAGAAGGCCTACACCGCCTACGAAGCCAAGGCAGCCACCGGAGAAATTGCACTCTCCAAAACCCTGCCTGCCGTCGACCTGTGGCGCAAGATGCTGTCGATGCTGTTCGAAACCGGCCATCCCTGGATCACCTTCAAGGATGCCTGCAACGTGCGCTCACCCCAGCAGCACGCCGGCGTGGTGCACTCCTCCAATCTGTGCACCGAGATCACGCTCAATACCAGTGACACCGAAACCGCTGTCTGCAATCTGGGCTCGGTCAACCTGGCCCGCCATATCAAGGACGATGGCAACGGCGGCAAGCAGCTGGACCAGGACAAGCTGAAAAAGACGGTCAATACCGCCATGCGCATGCTCGACAACGTCATCGACATCAACTACTACGCCGTGGACAAGGCGCGTGACTCCAACATGCGCCACCGCCCGGTCGGCCTTGGCATCATGGCTTTCCAGGACAGCCTGTACCAGTTGCACATTCCCTATGCCAGTGATGCCGCCGTGCAATTTGCCGACGAATCGATGGAAGCCGTGTGCTACTACGCCTACTGGGCGTCGACCGAGCTGGCCAAGGAGCGCGGCGTGTACTCCAGTTACCAGGGCTCGCTCTGGAGCCAGGGCATCCTGCCGCCCGATACGCTGGACATGCTGGCCCAGACCCGTGGCAATGCAGACTATGTACAGGTGGACCGCAGCGCACGCCTGGACTGGGAAGCCCTGCGTAAGAAAATTGCCAAGGACGGCATGCGCAACTCCAACTGCGTTGCCATCGCGCCCACGGCGACCATCTCGAACATCGTCGGCGTCGACGCATCGATCGAGCCATCCTTCGGCAACCTGTCCGTCAAATCCAACCTGTCGGGTGAATTCACCGTCATCAACCAGTACCTGGTGCGTGACCTCAAGCGCTTGGGCCTGTGGGACGAAGTGATGGTGATGGACCTGAAACACTTTGATGGATCACTGCGCCCGATCGATCGCGTTCCGCACGAGCTCAAGGCTCTGTACGCTACCGCATTCGAAGTCGAGCCCGTCTGGCTGGTGGAAGCCGCGTCGCGCCGCCAGAAATGGATCGACCAGGCCCAGAGCCTCAATATCTATATTGCAGGCGCATCCGGCAAGAAACTGGACGACACCTACAAGCTTGCCTGGGTACGTGGCCTCAAGACCACCTACTACCTGCGCACCACCAGCGCCACACAAGTCGAAAAGTCCACCGTGCAAAGTCGTGTGCTCAATGCAGTGCCCAGCGCGGGCGCCGCGCCCGCTGCCACCGTGAGCGCACTGGATGCCGCTGCCGCAGCGGCCCGTTCGCAGGCCCCGGCCACCGACGTCAAGTTCTGCGCGATTGACGACCCCGGCTGCGAAGCCTGCCAGTAAACCTTTAGCCATCCACGCACGCGCCATCCCAATAATCCGTGGCCCGTGCGTCAGCCAGCAACGCAGATGGAGAGAACTAAATGCTGAGTTTTGAAGAAGAATCGCAAGCCACCGCAGCCATGCCCCAGGCAGGCAGCGGTACTGCCAGTACCCACAAGCGTGTCAATGCCGCCGACAAGCGCATCATCAACGCCAAGACCGACGTGAACCAGCTCGTTCCGTTCAAGTACAAATGGGCTTGGGAAAAGTACCTCGCCACCTGCGCCAACCACTGGATGCCGCAGGAAGTGAACATGACGCGCGACATCGCGCTGTGGAAGTCGCCCGACGGCCTGACGGAAGACGAGCGCCGCATCGTCAAGCGCAACCTGGGCTTCTTTGTCACCGCCGACTCGCTGGCGGCCAACAATATCGTGCTGGGCACCTACCGCCACATCACCGCCCCCGAATGCCGCCAGTTCCTGCTGCGCCAGGCATTCGAGGAAGCGATCCACACGCACGCCTACCAATACATCGTCGAGTCCCTGGGCCTGGACGAAGGCGAGATTTTCAACGCCTACAACGAAGTCAAATCGATCCGCGACAAGGACGAGTTCCTGATCCCGTTCATCGAAGCGATCATGGACCCGGACTTCCATACCGGCACGCCCGAGACCGACCAGACCCTGCTCAAGAGCCTGATCGTCTTCGCCTGCCTCATGGAGGGCCTCTTCTTCTACGTGGGCTTCACGCAGATTCTGGCACTGGGCCGGCAGAACAAGATGACCGGTGCCGCCGAGCAGTACCAGTACATCCTGCGCGATGAATCGATGCACTGCAACTTCGGCATCGACCTCATCAACCAGCTCAAGCTGGAGAACCCGCACCTGTGGACGCCCGCGTTCAAGGACGAAATCAAGGCACTGTTCCTCAAGGCCGTCGACCTCGAATATGCGTACGCCGAAGACACCATGCCGCGCGGCGTGCTGGGCATGAATGCCTCGATGTTCAAAGGCTACCTGCGCTACATCGCGAACCGCCGGGCCACGCAGATCGGATTGGAGGCATTGTTCCCCAACGAAGAGAATCCGTTCCCATGGATGAGCGAGATGATCGATCTGAAAAAGGAAAGAAATTTCTTCGAAACACGCGTCATCGAATACCAGTCTGGTGGTGCGTTGTCGTGGGATTGAAGAGCATTGAAAGTGCGAACCCAAGAAAAATGTGGTTTTCCTGATAGAAAACTGTGAAATTTGGCGTCTTTATTGAGGTTTGCACTATGACAGTTGCTAGCAGCTGATGCACAATTCAGTTTGCTATCAAAACTTCGTGTCGAATTCAATCAGGCATGAAGTCTGCTTTCTAAATTGACCGAAGGAGAAGAGCATGGCAACGTCCAAAGCAAGCAAGAAGTCTGCAGACACCAAGGCAACTGCTAAGAAGGCTGCAACTACCAAGGCTGCTGCCCCCAAGGCCGCAGCAAAGCCCAAGGCCGTCAAGGCCGCCGCTGCCAAGCCAGCGGCCAAGAAGACTGCAACCAAGGCAGCAGCCAAACCTGCAGCCAAGGCAGCAAGCACCAAAAAAGCTGCTGCCAAGCCAGCAGCCAAAAAGGCCGCCGCTAAGCCGGTAGCCAAGAAAGCTGCAGCACCTGCCAAGAAGGCTTCTGCAAGCAAGGCCGCTGCCAAGCCAGCAGCAAAGAAGGCTGCCACCAAGGCCGTAGCCAAGAAGGCTGCAGCACCTGCCAAGAAGGCAGCGGCTCCAGCAAAGAAGGCAGCAGCCAAGCCTGCAGCGAAAAAGGCTGCAACCAAGGCCGTCGCTAAAAAGACCGCTGCCAAGCCAGCAGTGAAGAAGGCAGCACCCGCCAAGAAGGCTGTTGCTGCCAAGGCACCTGCAAAGAAGGCCGCCGTCAAAGTGGTGGCCAAAAAGGCCGCAGTGAAGGCAGCTCCAGCCAAGAAGGCTGCTGCAGCTAAACCTGCTGCAAAGCCTGCAGCCAAGCCAGTTGCAAAGCCTGCGGCAAAGAAGGCGGCTCCAGCCAAGAAGGCAGTTGCAGCAAAGCCCGCAGCAAAAGCTGCCGCCAAGCCTGCTGCAAAGAAGGCGGCTCCTGCCAAGAAGGCTTCCGCAAAGCCTGCCCCTGCTGCAGCGCCTGCTGCTGCTGCATCCGCAGAGCCTGTGAAGACCGTGCTGAGCACCAACGCAGCCTGGCCCTTCCCAACCAGCAACCGCCCTCAATAAGAGCACGCGGCTTCTCAAAACAAAACCGGCTTCAAGCCGGTTTTGTTTTTGCTGCATCAGATATCAGCCACTTGGTGCAAGTACCAGCCTCAGCTGTCTTGCATTTGCAGGCATGGAGTCAACCCAATGCCCACCTGCAAGCTGGCAACTCCTGGGGTTGTTTTGACATGGGCCGTTGCAACGCGCTATCCAATGCGGACCCAACCCCTTCAGGAGCTCTGGATCATTCTTACACCGCTGCCGGATCGAAATCGAGCGTGTAGTTCTGCGGGCCGCGCGATGCGATCTTGAGCGCCCCCATGCGATTGCCCAATACCACGCAATCGTGCAAGGTGCGGCCGTTTTCCAGGCCCCACAGCAGCCCACCGCGCCAGGCATCGCCACAACCGGTGGGATCGACCACGGCCTTGGCCTGGGTGCCTGGCACATGGGTCTGCACGCCGTTTTCCCAAAGCGCGCAGCCTTCGGCTGCCAAGGTCACCATAAGCCCCTTGACCTGTTTGGAAATCTCTTCGAACGACAGCCCGGTACGGTCGCTCAGCATCTTGCCTTCGTAGTCATTCACCGTCACCCAGGTCGCCAGGCTGATGAAGTGGCGCAGCTCCTCGCCATTGAACATCGGCAGACCCTGACCAGGATCGAATACAAAAGGGATACCTGCGGCATGCAGTTGCTCGGCATGCTGCAGCATGGCATCGCGCCCATCAGGCGCCACGATGCCAATGGCTGCACCGCAATCCTTGGTGATCTGGTTTTGATGCGCCTGCATCATCGCCCCAGGGTGAAAGGCAGTGATCTGGTTGTTGTCCAGGTCGGTGGTGATCATGCATTGGGCGGTGTAGGTATCTTCCAGCTTCTTCACAAAGCGGGTATCGATACCCAGGTGTTGCATGTGCGCCAGATAACCATCGCCATCATCGCCCAGCATGGCCATGGGCAGCGGCTTGCCACCCAGTAGTTGCAGGGCGTAGGCAATATTGCCGGCGCAGCCGCCAAAGTCGCGGCGCAAGGTGGGCACCAGGAACGATACGTTCAGAATGTGGATCTGCTCGGGCATGATCTGGTCGGCAAAGCGGCCATCAAAGGTCATGATGTTGTCAAACGCAAGCGAACCGCAAATCAGCGAGGCCATGTAAATCCAATCCTTTTCAATCAAACAAATAGGTAGCGCACGGAGCGTGCACACAGGTCGTGCGCGCAGGTGTCGTTTTCAGGGGTAGAAGGCCTGCACACGGTAACCTACCACTTCCTGGCCGCGATCCGCCACCCCGAGGGCGACCACTCCCGTCCATTCACCATGGGCGGGCAACTGTGCGGGGGCCTGCAGATCTGCAACGCTCAGCACGCGGCGCAGCACCAGCTTTTCTGCGGCATCGTTCAGGCTCAGCTCCAGCGCCGGCATGGCCACGGCATGGTCTGCCGCGTTGCGCAGCACCACGGTCAGCCTGAACTGGCCGGGGCCCATCGGATTGAAGGTGGTGCTGTCAATGGAGACACTTTGCAACTGGCGCGGCAGCCCAATCTGGCAACCCGCCGTCTGGCAGATTTTCTCCAGCGCCGGACGCCATTGTGGATACAGCATGGCCAGACGATCGCGTTGCGCGATCCCTACCTGGATCAGCAACACCGCCAAGAGCAGTACCGCGCACAGGCCGGACACTGCCAGAACCCACGGCTGCCCCCAAAAGGCCCGGCGTTTAGCGTCACGAACAAAACCCGGCTCTGCCTGAGCGTCAGAAGCGGGCACTGCCACCGCGTCCATCTCAGCCACAAAATTGGGGGCGGCCACCAAAGAGGGCTCCACCTTTGCAGACGTCACCAGACGGTCCGCCATTTCAGGGGCGGCGGACAGCAGTGCCTCGCCACCGTGCGCAGAACCGGAAGAATGCAGATCTGGTTCTTTCGCGTCCTTTGCAGGGGCAATCCGTATTTCATCGGCAGTATCGGGTACTGCTTTCTCTTGGGACGTCACCGGTGCAGGTGACGCATCCACTCTGGCAGGGGCAGGCGCAGGTTGCGACACGGCTCTGCCAGGGTCGATGCCAGCGTCCTGCAAGGCCACAACCTTGGTTTCCGTACGCGACCTCTGCTCCGCAATGGCCTCCATCAACCGGCTTTCACGCGCTTGCAACTCCGCCAGATCGTCCTGAGCGGAAAAGCCCACCGGGCCTTGGCGCAGGGCATCGGGGCGCTGACCGGCAGGACTCCATTCGCTCTCCAACGCGGGGGCAAGCTCGACAACCGACGATGCAACCACAGCAGCCTTGCCAGTTCCTACAGCCGCAGGCGCCGCAACAACGGCTTTTGCGGCCTCTGCCGAACCATCGTCCTCGTACGCGGACATCCACGACGAATCGACATAGCCCGATTCGCCAAAATTACCCCGGCGTGGAAACACCAGCACGGACAGTTCAGGCGCATTGGCATGCGGGTCGACGGCCATCGAGTTGCCGGTGACCAGTACGGCTGCATCCTGGCTTGCGACAGCATCCGCTGGCCTGACTGGAGCCGTGGACTGCCATCCTGGCGCGACTAAGGCAGCGCGCGCGGTGGTCTCCGGAAGGGGTGCAGCAGCCCCAGATTGTGCGGAGAAGCCAGCAGTCGACGATGCCACGGGAGCGCCTGCAGTTGTCGGCGCTGCATCAGTCGATGCAGCCGGTGCCTCCGGCCGTTGCACCAGATGGGTGAGTGCATCGAACACCGATTTGCATTTGCCGCAGCGTACCCAGCCATCGGAGATGCGCAATTGGTCATCCACGACCTTGAATCGTGTCTGGCATTGGGGGCAACGCGTAATCTGGCTCATCGCTGTTGATTGTAGAAGCAGAAGCTCAGGCGCCTGCAGGCGGTGTTGCACCTTCGCCATGGCGATGCGCGGTCATCAGCACCCATCCGTCTTCGGTGTCGGCCACCTCCAGTTGCAGATAAGGTGCGTAGGCTTCCTTCAATTCGTCGGTCTGACGTTCCAGGATGCCTGCCAGCACCAGATCTCCGCCTTCGGCGACATGGCCGCACAGCAATGGAGCCAGCACCTTGAGGGGCGTTGCCAGGATGTTGGCGAGCACCGTGCGGTACTCGCCCTGCGCAGCATCGGGCAGGCCTGCACGCAGTTTGACATTGTTCGCCTGCGCGTTGTACTCGGTCGACTCCACGGCTGCGGTATCGATGTCCACCGCATCGATATCAGTCGCCCCAAACTTGGCAGCGCCAATAGCCAGGATGCCGGAGCCGCAGCCGTAGTCCAGCACACGACCGAAATCATGACCGGCATCTCCATGGCGGGCAATCCAGCGCAGGCACATGCGGGTGGTGGGGTGGGTGCCGGTTCCAAAGGCAAGGCCCGGATCGAGGCGGATGCTGCGCGTGGCTGCAGCGGGCAACTCATGCCAGGTCGGCACGATCCAGAATTGGGGGGTGATGTCGACCGGCGCAAACTGCGACTGCGTCAGACGCACCCAATCCTGCTGCGCCACCTCGCGCACCCCCAGCACGGCGCAGCCTTCAAAGAAATCCTGCAGTTGCAACAGTTTCTGCGCTTCGTCTGCGGCCGCGCGTTCCTGAAACAGCGCCACGATACGGCTACGCTGCCAGCCCTCCTTGGGCGGCGGCATGCCGGGTTCACCAAACAGCGCCTGTTCGGCATCGGTCTGCGCGTCGGCATCTTCCACCGATACGCTGAGCGCATCGAGTGCGTCCAGCGCATCGCTCACGCTCTCCACCCGGTCTTCCGGGCACATCAGGCACAGTTCGTACATGGCAAGATTCCTTAAAGCAAAAAGCTGGCATTCCCTAGGAAATGCCAGCATGCATGACTATCGATTTCAGAGCTGCCTGTGCATACCTTATCAAGCATTCAAGTTGTTTTCAACTGCAAGTGCTTCTGGGGTGCACGCCAACAGCCATATTTTTAGCGCTTGCGCGCCGCAAGCCACTCTTCCAGGTAATGGATATTGGTGCCGCCAGCGTTGAACTTGGCGTCCACCATCAGCTCCGAGTGCAGCGGAATATTGGTGGAGATACCCTCCACCGCCGTCTCCAACAATGCAGTGCGCATGCGGGCAATGGCTTGTTCGCGCGTATCGCCATAGACGATCAGCTTGCCGATCATCGAGTCGTAGTTGGGCGGCACGAAGTAGTTGGCATACACATGCGAATCCACGCGCACGCCTGGGCCACCAGGCATGTGCCAGGTGGTGACGCGGCCGGGCGAGGGGATGAACTTGTAAGGGTCTTCCGCATTGATGCGACATTCGATCGCGTGACCACGCATCTGGCCATTGATCTGGCGCTGCGTGAACGGCAGCTTCTCGCCAGCCGCCACCATGATCTGCGTCTTGACGATATCCACGCCCGTGATCCACTCGGTGACCGGGTGTTCCACCTGCACGCGGGTGTTCATCTCGATGAAGTAGAACTCGCCGTTCTCATACAGGAACTCGAAGGTACCCGCACCGCGGTAGCCGATCTTCTTGCAGGCGGCCACGCAACGCTCACCGATCTTTTCGATCAGGCGGCGTGGAATGCCTGGTGCAGGCGCTTCCTCGATCACCTTCTGGTGGCGGCGCTGCATGGAGCAGTCGCGCTCGCCCAGATACACGGCGTTCTTGAACTTGTCGGCCAGGATCTGGATTTCAATGTGACGCGGGTTCTGCAGGTACTTTTCCATGTACACGGCAGGATTGCCGAAGGCGGCACCGGCTTCTGCCTTGGTCATCTGCACTGCATTGACCAGCGCGGCCTCCGTGTGGACCACACGCATGCCGCGGCCACCGCCGCCACCTGCTGCCTTGATGATGACCGGATAGCCAATCGCCTTGGCAATGCGGCGAATCAATGCAGGATCATCCGGCAGTTCGCCATCCGACCCCGGCACGCAGGGCACACCTGCCTTGATCATGGCCTGCTTGGCCGAGACCTTGTCGCCCATGATACGGATCGACTCGGGCGTGGGACCGATGAACTGGAAGCCGCTCTTCTCCACGCGTTCGGCAAAGTCGGCGTTCTCGGACAGAAAGCCATAGCCCGGGTGAATCGCTTCGGCATCCGTCACTTCTGCCGCCGAGATGATGGCAGGCATGTTCAGGTAGCTTTGGGGCGAAGGCGCCGGGCCAATGCAGACCGCTTCGTCAGCCAGCTTCACGTATTTGGCATCACGGTCCGCTTCGGAGTAGACCATCACCGCCTTGATGCCCAGCTCGCGGCATGCACGCTGCACACGCAACGCGATCTCGCCGCGGTTGGCAACCAGGATCTTTTTAAACATGCGGGGCCTTATCCAATAATGAACAGGGGCTGGCCAAACTCTACGGCCTGGCCGTTTTCACCCAGGATCTGCGTGACCGTACCGGACTTGTCGGCTTCGATCTCGTTGAGAATCTTCATGGCTTCAATGATGCACAGCGTGTCGCCTTCCTTGACCTGGCTGCCGATTTCGACAAAAGCCTTGGCGCCAGGGGCGGACGAGCGATAGAACGTGCCAACCATTGGCGACTTGACCGTATGGCCCTGAGCAACGGCAGGTGCAGCGGCTGCTTCGGCAACTGGCGCAGCAGGCACAGCGGCGGCAGGGGCTGCAACAGCCGGCATCACAGGGGCAGCCATGATTTGCTGCACCACGGCACCACCACCCTTCACAATGCGGACCTTGCCTTCTGCTTCGGTGATTTCCAACTCCGACACATTCGACTCAGACACGAGATCGATCAGGGTTTTCAGTTTGCGTAAATCCATGGGAGCTCCAACGGCTAAAAATTCAAACAGGGCGCAAATTTACTCGAAATTCGCCCTATTCATTTCAAAATCTCTGATTTTCGAACTACGACAGCACTGTCGCACACAGCAGGCATCACTTACAGACTTGCCCAATTTTGCAAGTCAGATGCCAGAAGTTGCCCCATTTTACGATGTTGAACGCGACTGTGCTTGTCATAAATCACTGAAAACGGCAGGCCCCCTGCAGAATTGCCCAGATCGCGGCTGAGGGCGGTACCCTGCATGCCGGCAATGGCAATGGGGAAAGTGAGCGGCAGGCGCTGCAGAAAACGGGCAACCGCCTCTTCCTTGTCCACCGCCAGACCCAGCACTGTCCAGCCCTTGGCGCGTTGCGCCTGGTAAAACTGGTCCAGCATGGGCAGCTCTTCCACACAGGGCGGGCACCAAGTCGCCCAAAAGTTCAGCAGCAGCGGCTTTCCTTTGAACGCCGCCATCTCAATGGCAGGCTGCCCCGCAAGGCCCGGAAACGTCTGGCTCCAGATGGCTTCGTTCGCCCCAGGTGCCATCTCGCCCACGCTATGGCGCCACCATGCCCAACCTGCGCCGGCAGCAACAGCACCAGTTGCAACTGCACCGGTCAGCCAGCGTCGACGCATCGGGGACGGCGGAATTGAAAGAGGAGAATCTGTATCTGTACGCATGGCACTCTTTCAGTCTTTCGCTGACACAGGCTCAGCCAGCAGGCGGCGCACCGCGTCCACCGAGCCGCGAAGTACGCGGCCACTGGCATCGGGCTTCAGGGCGCCGCGCAAGTCGTCGGCATCATAAATCAGGTAGTGCACACCCACCGCCTCGCCCAAGGGTTTGCACAGGCTGCTGATGGACAGGGCATCCACCTGCTCGCCGTGAAAACCATTCACCGACGAGACGTCGTAACGCACATCACGGTCAATCAGCGCAATCTCCGCTGATTTGGAGTCATCACAGAAGAGCTGTATATAAATATCGGACAGCCGTGTCGCCGTGCCGTTCCAGACTGCACCCGTCAGATACGGGCGAAACGCCTCCATGCGCTCCATCCACAGCAGTGCCCATTCCCGCAGCGCACGCAGTTCGGCAGGCTGCGTATCTGCACAAAAAAGCGTGATGTATTCACGCACTGCCGCTTCCAGCAAGTCGTTGTCAGGTAAGGCGGTACGGGAGGGCAGGCCCAGTTGCTTGACGGCCCGCTTCTTGGCCGGGCCCCACTCCAGGCCTTCCTCCACCACCATGCGTGCGGCGGTGTTGGCAATTTCCCAAGTCACTTCACTATTCATAGCGCCCCATTGTGACGGATTTGCCGCAACAGGCGGAATTTGCTTGTTTTGCTTGCAATTGCAGCGCAGGGATTGTCTCTGCCACCAGCCGTGCAACCTTAGAATCAGTCTCCATGCACATTCATATCTTGGGTATTTGCGGCACCTTCATGGGTGGTGTGGCAGCTTTGGCGCGCGAAGCCGGTCACAAAGTCACGGGTTGCGATGCGGGCGTGTATCCGCCCATGAGTGATCAGTTGCGTGCCCTGGGCATTGAACTGATCGAGGGCTACAGCCCCGACCAGATGGCGCTGAAGCCTGACATGTATGTGATCGGCAATGTGGTCAGCCGCGTGCGCCTGCCCGACGGCTCTCCCAAATATCCGCTGATGGAAGCGATTCTGGATGCTGGCGCGCCCTACATCAGCGGCCCGCAGTGGCTGGCGGAGAACGTTTTGCAAGGCCGCCATGTGCTGGCCGTGGCGGGCACGCATGGCAAGACCACCACAACGTCGATGCTCACCTGGATTCTGGAAGCAGCCGGTCTGCAGCCCGGGTTTCTGGTGGGCGGCGTGCCGCTGGATTTTGGCGTCTCCGCCCGCCTGGGCGCGGCAGAGCGCCCAGGCACGGGAGACAAGCGCCCGCTGTTCGTCATTGAAGCCGATGAGTACGACACCGCCTTTTTCGACAAGCGCAGCAAGTTTGTACACTACCGCCCGCGCACGGCTGTGCTCAACAATCTGGAGTTCGACCATGCCGACATCTTTGATGATCTGGCGGCCATTGAGCGCCAATTCCACCACCTGGTGCGTACGGTGCCTGCTTCCGGCCGCATCGTGGCCAATGGCGTGGAAGAGAGCCTGACGCGCGTCTTGCACCAGGGTTGCTGGAGCGAAGTGGTGCGCTTTGGCGCAGCTGTGGATGACTTCCGCGCCGAAGGCGACCCGTCGGCCTTTGATGTGCTCTACAAAGATGAGCGTGTAGCCCGCGTGGAGTGGTCGCTTTCGGGCGTTCATAACCAGATGAATGCTCTGGCCGCCATCGCTGCGGCCCAGCATGTGGGGGTGACGCCAGCGGTGGCCGCGCAGGCCCTGTCCCGGTTCCAGAACGTCAAGCGCCGCATGGAACTGCGCGGCACGGTGCAGGATATCGCCGTCTATGACGATTTTGCCCACCACCCCACCGCCATCCGCACTACGCTCGATGGCCTTCGAAAGCAAGTGGGTGCTGGCAAACGCATCCTGGCCGTGTTCGAGCCACGCAGCAACACCATGAAGCTGGGTGCCATGAAGGCGCAGCTGCCCTGGTCGCTGGAGTCCGCCGATCTGGCGTTCTGCCATACCGCTGGTCTGGATTGGGACGCCGCCCAGGCACTGGCCCCCATGGGCACCCGCGCGCATACCGCGAGCAATGTGGAAGACCTTGTCACCCAGGTGGTGCATGCAGCGCGCCCAGGGGACGTAGTGGTGTGCATGAGCAATGGCGGCTTCGGCGGCATCCATGACAAGCTGCTGAAGGCCTTGGTGCAGCCACGCTGAACTACAAAAAACATAGCTATCAGCGCCCTCCCGCTGGCCGCCATCGGCAGTTTTCATAAACAAAAGCGAGACCGAAGTCTCGCTTTTGTTGCATGGCCGCTTGCCCAGTCAGAAGCTCACGGTCATGGCTTTCGTATTGACCAGCACGGTGGGCCTTCCAACAGCACCCACACTGGCCTTGGCAAACTGGGCCAGCCATTCTGGATCGCCCAGCAGCGTTGCACCAGCAGCTTGAGCCACGACAACGATCTTGTCCGCAATCAACACCTTGCCGCTGGCACGCAGCGGCTCGCAATCCATGCGGATGAACTCCTGATCCAGCCAGCGGCGCCCCTCCTCATTGGACATGGCCTCTGCACTGTCAAAATCGTGGAAAAACTCCGCGCCGCCATCCAGCAGCACCCGTACTTCGTTGCGCATGAAAAATTCCTGCTTGGTGATTGAGGAAGGCTGCGCGCCTGCGGCAGTACAGCCCTAAGAACGTGTCTGCGATCTCTACCCAGCAGCGTTGGAGATCGTAAACACGTTCTAAAGCCGCCAGCTTACACGGTTGCGACGCTGGCTTCCTCGGTGTTTGCGCGCACGCGGCGTGCCTTGACGGCATTGGACAGCTCCGCCAGGCTGGCCAGCGAATCGTCCCAGCCCAGGCAGGCATCGGTGATGCTCTTGCCGTACTCCAGCGCCGCGGGGTCGTTCTTGCCCGGGGTGAACTTCTGGGCACCGGCTTGCAGATGGCTCTCGATCATTACACCGAACACGCTGCGCGAGCCGCTTTCGATTTGCTGAGCGATATCGTGCGCGACATCCTTCTGCTTTTCATGCTGCTTGCTGCTGTTGGCATGGCTGCAGTCGATCATCAGGGTGGCGGGCAAATGTGCGGCCTCCAGGTCCTTGCACGCTGCGGCAACGTGGGCGGCATCGTAGTTCGGGGTCTTGCCACCGCGCAGAATGACGTGGCAGTTGGCGTTGCCCTTGGTGTGCACAATGGCTACCTGGCCATTCTTGTGCACCGACAGGAAATGGTGCGGGCGACTGGCCGACTGGATGGCATCGGTCGCAATACGGATATTGCCATCGGTGCCGTTCTTGAAGCCCACGGGCGCCGAGATGCCCGAAGCCAGCTCGCGGTGCACCTGGCTCTCGGTGGTGCGCGCGCCAATGGCACCCCAGCTGATCAGGTCGCCAATGTACTGGGGCGAGATCATGTCGAGGAATTCGCTGCCCGCAGGCACCCCTTGGCGGTTGATTTCAATCAACAACTGGCGTGCGATGCGCAGGCCTTCGTCAATGCGGTAGCTTTCGTCGAGGTAAGGGTCGTTGATCAGCCCCTTCCAGCCCACTGTGGTGCGGGGCTTTTCGAAGTAGACGCGCATCACGATCTCCAGCGTGTCTTCGTACTCCTTGCGCACGGCTTTCAGTCGGCGTGCGTACTCCAGCGCGGCCTGTGGATCGTGGATGGAACAAGGCCCGATGATGACCAGCAGACGGTCGTCGTCGCCGGACATGATGTTGTGGATGTTCTGGCGGGTATTGTTGATCAATGCTTCCACGGGCGTTCCGTGGATCGGGAAGAAGCGGATCAGATGCTCTGGAGGCGGCAGCACGGTGATGTCCTTGATACGTTGGTCGTCGGTTTGGCTGGTTTTCTCGACACCGCGATACCAAGCATCGCTTGCGGGGTGGGCTTGCTGAGTCATCTGACGTTCCTAAAGTTGTGGGGGTGTATGCAACAAAAAACCGCCGGGCTTTGCAGCTTCGGCGGTTGTCTGGGAGGTTTAGGTGCTCGCGCGCTTATGCCTCTCGTCCGCCTGGGACCGAGAACCAAAAGTAAAAATAAAAAGCGCTACGTGCTTGCATGTTTTTCAATGTACCACATTCGTCTTCGTCTCGGGCACGCCATTTGTTGCAAACGCACAAAAACTGCACATAAATAGATTAATTTAGAAAATTTGCATTTTTTATTCAACGAATATCATATTTACGCAATAAATCATCAACTACAAATGCTGCAGTGCCGCATTTGAGGTGCAAAAAACAAACGCCTGCATGGCGGTTGTCATGCAGGCGTTGAAGGAAAGTGTCTGTCAGCGGGGGGATCAGGCGGTGCCTCCGACCGTCAGGCCGTCAATGCGCATGGTGGGCTGGCCCACCCCGACCGGCACGCTCTGGCCTTCCTTGCCGCAGGTGCCCACACCGCTGTCCAGGCGCATGTCGTTGCCGATCATGGTCACGTGCTTGAGACATTCAGGCCCACTGCCCACAATGGTGGCGCCCTTCACGGGGTACTGGATCTTGCCGTTTTCCACCCAGTAGGCTTCACTGGCCGAGAAGACGAACTTGCCGCTGGTGATGTCCACCTGCCCGCCTCCGAAATTGGTGGCATACAAACCCTTCTTGATGGACGCAATGATTTCCTGCGGGTCCTTGTCGCCGCTCAGCATGTAGGTGTTGGTCATGCGCGGCATGGGAATGTGCGCATAGCTTTCACGGCGGCCATTGCCCGTGGGCTTGACTTTCATCAAGCGAGCATTCATCGCATCCTGGATGTAGCCCTTCAAGATGCCATCCTCGATCAGCACATTGCGCTGGGTGGGCTGGCCCTCGTCATCCACATTCAGCGATCCGCGGCGGTCGGCAATGGTGCCATCGTCCAGCACCGTCACGCCCTTGGCCGCCACGCGCTGGCCGATCATGCCGCTGAAGGCACTGGAGCCCTTGCGGTTGAAGTCGCCTTCCAAACCATGGCCGACCGCCTCATGCAGCAGCACACCAGGCCAGCCCGGGCCCAGCACTACGGTCATCTCGCCAGCAGGCGCGGGGCGTGAATCGAGGTTGACCAACGCAGCTTTCACTGCTTCATCCACATATTGCTGGATCAGCGTGTCGTCAAAATAGGCCAAGCCGAAGCGGCCACCACCGCCGGCCGACCCGACTTCGCGGCGGTTCTTGCTCTCGGCAATCACGGTGACGGACAGGCGCACCAACGGGCGCACGTCGGCGGCCAGCGTGCCGTCGGCCCGGGCAATCAGCACCACATCGTGCTCGGCTGCCAAACCGGCCATCACCTGTTTGACGCGCGGGTCCTTGGCACGCGCCAGAGCTTCCACCTTTTCCAGCAGTTTCACCTTGGCGGTGCTGTCCAGGGTGGCGATCGGGTCCAGATCGGGGTAGAGCGAACGGCTGGGCGCGATCTTCCTGGCGGGCACACGCACCTGGCGGGACTGGTTGTGGGCGCCGATTGCGCGCACGGTATGGGCTGCATCGAGCAGCGAATCGAGCGAGATGTCGTCCGAATAGGCAAATGCGGTTTTCTCGCCCGCCACGGCACGCACGCCCACACCCTGGTCGATGGCAAACGATCCAGTTTTGACGATGCCCTCTTCCAGGCTCCAGCCTTCGGCACGGGTGTACTGGAAATACAAGTCCGCATCGTCAACCTTGTGGGCACGGATATCGGCCAGCGCACGCGCGAGGTGGCTGTCATCCAAGCCGAACGGCGCAAGCAGCAGGCTTCGCGCGATGTCCAAACGTTGTTCGGTGGAAGCCGTCAGCGGCTTGACCATGGCAAGATCAAAAGGTGCATTCATGGGATTGATTTTAGAGGCAGCGCAATGGCCGCCGCAGTCTGGTGTCATGCAGATGCGGCCAGTTCGCAATAAAAAACCGCAGTGCTCGTCAAAACACTGCGGTGCAGCTTGTCAGCCATGGCCTGAGGTCTGCCCTGATTGCTATCAAAAACAAAGTTCAGATTGAATCAGGAAGCGCACCCTGAGCCTATTTTCTTTCAGATGGCCTGGTCGTCAATCGTGGCTGTCGGCCCGTTGGACTTGACCGAGTCGATACCGCCATCACGCGCCTTCTCGCTGGAATACATCTGGCTTTGCCCGATGACCTGGCCATTGCCTGCCTTGAGCGTGAAGTACGGCGCACCATCCTTGCCCGTCAGGCGCTCATAGCGGCCATCGTCTGCGGCGTTCTTCTTCACCGACTCGATGCCATTGACCGCGCTGGCCTTGGCTTCATACATCTCGCTCGTCAGGATGATCTGCCCATTGGTGGCGAGCAGGTTGAAAAAGAACTTCCCGTTCTTGGACTTCTTCAGTTCAAACTTGGCAGCCATGCAAACTCCTTTTGAAGTGGAACACTGCCGTTGTACCAAGAAAAGGCACAGGAATCAAAGTCTTGGCGGCTGATCTTGCACTAGTTGACGTTGTGAGCGCGCCACCGACATCAGAATGCCCAGCGCCAGCCCCAGCGTCACCATGGCCGTTCCGCCATAGCTGACAAACGGCAGCGGCACTCCCACCACCGGCAGAATGCCGCTGACCATGCCCATATTGACAAAGGCGTAGGTGAAAAAGATCATCGCCACCGCACCCGCCATCAGGCGGCCAAACAAGGTGGGCGCTCGCATGGCGATCACCAGCCCGCGCCACACCAGCATCAGAAAGAAGAAGATCAAAAGCAGGTTGCCCGCGAGGCCAAACTCCTCGGAGAATGCGGCGAAGATGAAGTCGGTGGTGCGCTCGGGAATGAATTCCAGGTGGGTCTGCGTGCCTGCCATGAACCCCTTGCCCATGAAGCCGCCCGAGCCAATCGCGATCATGCCCTGGATGATGTGAAAGCCCTTGCCCAACGGGTCGCGCGTCGGGTCCAGCAAGGTACAAATACGCTGGCGCTGGTACTCGTGCAGCACCACCAGATCCATGCCGTCCTCGCACAGGTGGTGGCCGTATATTGCTATCAAAATAAGACCTACTGCCCCAATCAGCACTGGCGGCAGGATCAGTTTCCACGACAGGCCTGCGAAATAGATCACAGCCAGGCCCGATGCCATCACCAGGAGCGAGGTGCCCAGGTCAGGCTGCTTCATGATCAGCCCCACGGGAACCGCCAAGATAGCAAACGCCATCAGAAAGTCGGTCGCCCGCAATGCGCCTTCACGGCGCTGGAACCACCAGGCCAGCATCAACGGCATGGCAATCTTGAGCAGCTCGCTTGGCTGGATGACGATGCCGATGTTGACCCAGCGCTGCGCCCCTTTTTTGGTAATACCAAACAGCGCCACCGCCACCAGCAGCGCCACCCCCAGCCCATACAGGGGCAGCGCAAAGCTGGCCAGCCGGTGCGGCGGGATCTGCGACACCACCAGCAGAATGCCCAGTGCCAGCAGCATGTTGCGGCCGTGGTCGATAAAGCGCGTGCCGTGGTCGAACCCTGCGGAGTACATGGCTGTCAAGCCAATGGCAGCCAGCGCTCCAATGATGAATATCAGCGGCCAATCGTAGCCGCGCACCATTGGCAGCAGGCGCTGCAGCACATTCGGTTTGTCTAGAACTTCGGACATGGCCGCCATTATCGGCGTTGTCCGACATATGCCGCTGCAGGCCATTGATGAGTTCACTATCATTTTCCGCATGACTACCCATTTGCTCTACCTGCACGGCTTTCGCTCGTCACCCCAATCGGCAAAATCCCAACGCATGCAGCGCCATGTGGAAGGCCTGCGCCAGCACATCGTCTGGGCATCGCCACAGCTCCCCCCTTCGCCCAAGGAAGCGGCAGATGTCATGCTGCAAGCCACGCGCAACTGGGCGGGCCTGCCCGCACAGAGCCTGGCGGTCATTGGCTCATCGCTGGGCGGCTTCTACGCCAGCTGGATCGCCCGGCAACTGGGTTGCAAGAGCGTGATGATCAACCCGTCGACCACGCCCTGGATCACCCTGGAAAAACACCTGGGCGAGCAGACCGCATGGCACAACCCGCAGGAAAGCTTCTTCTTCCGCCCCGAATACCTGGATGAGCTCAAGGCCCTGGATGTGACGGGCGAGCCGCCCACCGCCCCGCAATTGCTGATTGCCGCCAAGGGCGACGAGGTGCTGGATTGGCGCGACATGGTGGCGCGCTACCCGGCGGCAGAGGTACTGCTGGAGGAAGGCGGCGACCATGCGCTCAGCAACTTTGACGACTATCTGCCCAAGATTGACCGGTTTTTGGGGTGGTAGCGTTTTTTTTCAATTTCCTGCGCTTGCAAGCCAGGGTTCGCTCCCGGCCATCGCATCAAAACTATCAATTTCATAGCTGCTCGCGCTTACCCATAAAGCACCAGCTACCAATTTGATACAAAAAATTCAAAAAACCCTGCAGTGTCGCCCCGTGGCCGCATGCCATGGGAAAATGCGCGCCTATGTATGCACTGTTTGACGACGCTGGCAAATTTCTGGCCGGCCGTATCCTCTCCGAAGCTGAAAGCTCTGCCCAGATTGAATTGGACTCCGGGAAACGGGTCAAGGTCAAAGCCGCGAATGTGCTTCTCAAATTCGACAAACCCGCGCCCGCCGAGCTGATTGCGCAGGCGCAGGCCCTGTCGGCGGACATCGACCCGCAGCTCGCCTGGGAGTTCGCCTCCGACGAGGAGTTCGGCTTTGCCGATCTGGCGCGCGACTATTTCTCCGAGAGCGCATCGACCATTGAGCAGGTGGCCGCGCTCTTCAAGCTGTTCGAGGCGCCGCACTACTTCCGCCGCGCAGGCAAGGGCCGCTTCAAGAAGGCGCCCGCCGAGATCGTGCAGCAGGCGCTGGCCGCCATCGAGAAGAAAAAACAGATCCAGGCCCAGATCGACGCCTGGGCGGAGGAGCTGGTAGCCGGCACCACGCCCGAGCCAGTGCAGCAACAGCTCTACAAGATTCTGTTCCGTCCGGACAAGAACGCGCCCGAGTACAAAGCCGTGGTGGAAGCCAGCCGCAAGGCGCAATTGGCCCCGCTTGCGCTGCTGCAGAAGGCCGGTGCCATCAATTCGTCCTACCAGTTCCACTGGCAGCGCTTCCTGTTCGACAACTTCCCCAAGGGCACGGGCTTTCCAGCGGTCACGGCGCCCCAGCCTCCCACTGATCTGCCGCTGGCCGACGTACAGGCCTATTCCATCGACGATTCGCAGACCACCGAAATCGACGATGCACTGTCGGTGCGTGGCCTGGGAACAGGCCAGGTGACGGTGGGCGTGCATATTGCCGCGCCCGGCCTCGCAATCGAGCCCGGCTCGGCGCTCGATCATCTGGGCCGCAACCGCTATTCCACGGTCTACATGCCTGGCTACAAGGTCACCATGCTGCCCGACGAGGTGGTGCAGATCTACACGCTGGACGAAGGTCGCGCCAATCCGGCCGTGTCGCTGTATGTCACCTACAACGAAGAGACGCTCGAAGTCATCGCCAAGGAAACCA
Organism: Comamonas sp. 4034; assembly: GCF_050434545.1. Lineage (NCBI taxonomy): Bacteria > Pseudomonadati > Pseudomonadota > Betaproteobacteria > Burkholderiales > Comamonadaceae > Comamonas > Comamonas sp. 4034. Next base: position 102,644 of record NZ_JBNDIT010000013.1, read on the forward strand.
AGCTGGAACGCGTGCCGGTGGTGGTCAACTTCCGCTACGACAAGCTCGACCACATTGCGACAGAAGAGTGGCTGACGGACAGCAGCTTGCAGGTAGAAAACACGCCTCAGCCCTTGCTGGACAAACGTGAAGAGCTCACATTTTTATACCGCCTCTCGCGTCACTTGAAGGCGGGTCGGGAAGTGGTGCGGGGCAAGCCGGAAAACTTCAACCGCCCCGACTACAACTTCCGCCTCGTCGGCAACGATGGTGCAGTGCCCACTGGCTCCGAGACGGTGGAGATCAGCGTGCGCAAGCGTGGCGCGCCACTCGACCTGATCGTGGCCGAGGCTGCCATCGTGGCCAACAGCAGCTGGGGTCAGTTGCTGGCCGACCATGGCGTGCCCGGCATCTACCGCAGCCAGGCGAGCCTGGCGCCCGGCGTCAAGGTGCGCATGTCCACCAAGGCGCTGCCGCACGCAGGCATTGGCGTCAAAAGCTATGTCTGGGCCACCTCACCGCTGCGCCGCTATACCGACCTGGTCAACCAGTGGCAGATCATTGCCTGCGCGCGCAACGGCGCAACGGCAGCGCTGGTGGCCCCGTTCAAGCCCAAGGATGCGGAGATGTTCTCCATCATCAGCGGGTTTGACGCCGCCTACAGTGCCTACAACGGCTACCAGGCAGGCATGGAGCGCTTCTGGACCCTGAAATACCTGGAACAGCACCAGATCAGTGAGCTAACTGCAACAGTCATGAAGGAAGGCGCCGCCGGCAGCATGATGGTGCGCGCAGATGCACTACCATTGGTGTTTCCGGTACTGGGCGCGCAGAATTTGCCGCGTGGCGCTCAGGTCCGGGTCAAACTGGGGGAGATCGACGAGATCACGCTCGATGTGACTGGAACCGTGCTGGAGAGACTGGACGATACCGGGGCCGAACAGGCCAGCGAGGACTCGCCAGAAGATGAGGAGGAGGCCGTAGCCGGGCCCATCGCGATTGCGGTGGACATGAGCGACGGCGAGGACGCGGCGACAACAAAAACCGATTAACCGGAACCGTGAAGTTTCTGCAATTTCTTCGTTCGCTTTCCACACTGCAGCTGGCGCTGCTGATCTCGGTTCTGGTGCACGCCGTGGTGCTCAGCATCCGCTTTGTCGACCCTGAAGCCTTCGACCGCGTGTTCGAGGACACGCCGCTGGAGGTGATCCTGGTCAATGCCAAGTCGGACGATGCCAAGCCTGACAAGGCCCAGGCCGTGGCTCAGGCCAATCTGGCAGGCGGCGGCGAGTCTGCCAACACCGCAGAGCGTGCCACCAGCCCCATGCCCTACTCGGCCATCACCAACATGGGCGATGACTTCGAGGAGCGCCAGCGCCAGATCGACGCCATGCAGACGCAGCAGATGCAATTGCTCGCCGACCTGCGCAACCAGCTGGCGCAGTACCGCCCGCCCGATACGCGCAAGGCCACTGCTTCGCAGTCCGACATGGAGCAGGAAGAAAAGCACAAACAGCTCCTGAAGATGCTGGCCGAGATCGAAAAGCGCATCCACGAGGAAAACGCCCGCCCCAAAAAGCGCTACATCAGCCCCGCCACCCGCGAAGAAGTGTTTGCGCTGTACTACGACGAACTGCGCCGCAAAGTGGAAGACCGCGGCACGGCCAACTTCCCCGAAGCCGGCGGCAAGAAGCTGTATGGCGAATTGATCATGATCATGACGGTGAACCACGACGGCCGCGTGCTGGGCACCGAGGTGTACAAGAGCTCGGGCAACCAGCAATTGGATCGCCGTGCCGAAGCCATTGCAGTCAGCAGTGGGCCATTTGGCCACTTCGGCCCGGCGCTGCGCGCCAAGGCCGACCAGATTGCCGTGGTCTCCAAATTCCGCTTCACCCGCGAGCAGACGCTGGAAACGGCCAATTTGCAGTAAAGTGGAGCAGATTTTCATGCAGCGGGCACCTTGGTGCCCGTTTTTCCACGCGCACCACCATGTCTACCGCCGACCGCTACTGCGTCATGGGCAACCCCATCGCCCACAGCCGCTCACCCCGCATCCACAGCCTGTTTGCCGAACTGACAGGCCAATCCCTGGTGTACGAGCGCGAGCTGGTGCCGCTGGATGCATTTGAAGCAACCCTGCGCCTCCTTGTGAACAGCGGCACGAGGGGCATGAACGTCACCGTTCCCTTCAAACTCGATGCCGCACGCCTGGCTGATACACGCAGCGACCGCGTGACGCTCTGTGGCGCCGCCAACACCCTGGTGGTGGGCACGGATGGCCGCATACACGCCGACAACACCGATGGCCTGGGTCTCGTCGCCGACATCACCCGCAATGCTGGCGTGGCCCTGCGCGGCCAGCGCGTGCTGCTGCTGGGCGCGGGCGGTGCTGCAGCCGGCGCACTGGCGCCGCTGCTGGAACAAGCACCGGCCCAACTGGTGGTGTGCAACCGCACGCACAGCAAGGCGCAAGACCTGGCGGAGCAACACACCCACATTGCAAAGCTATACAAAACAGAGCTATTGGCGCTTGACAGCAGTGTGCTGACAGGTGTTTTCGATGTCATCATCAACGCCACTGCCAGCAGCATGCAGGGCGCGGCCATCCCGGTGCCACCCCATGTGCTGCGTGCCGGCACGCTGGTGTACGACATGATGTACGGCCCTGCTGCCGAGCCATTCCTGCAATGGGCGGCACAGCACGGTGCAACCGGGCGCGACGGCCTGGGCATGCTGGTGGAACAGGCTGCTGAAGCCTTCTGGCTGTGGCGGGGCGTGCGTCCGCCATCGCAGCCTGTGCTGGCACAGGTGCGTGCCGAACTGGCGCCGCATTGAGCGCACTGATACTGTCATGAAGAGCATCGCACGCTGGTTGGGTTGGGCACTGCTGGTGGCACTGGGCCTGCAGCTGTTCTTTGTAGGTCGCATAGCGCTGATGGCATCCATCGACCCCGCATCCACCGCGTTCGAGCGCAGTGAGGCCTGGCGTCAGGTACGGCACGAAGGCCATCTGCGGTGGAGCCAGCAGTGGATGCCCTACAACCGCATCTCCGACCATTTGAAGCGCGCCGTCATTGCTTCCGAAGACGACGATTTTGCGAACCACGACGGTGTGCAGTGGGATGCGATTGAAAAAGCCCGCGCACGCAACGCCCGGGCCGTGGAACGTGCAGAGCAGCAGCAGGAGCAGGCCGTTGCCCGTGCGGAGGCCCAGGCCAAAAAACGCGGCGAAGCCTTTGACCCGAGCACAGTGCCCACGCGGCCGGTCAAGCTCATGGGCGGCTCCACCATCACCCAGCAACTGGCCAAGAACCTGCTACTCTCCTCCGAGCGCAGCCTGCTGCGCAAAGGGCAGGAACTGGCCCTTACCTACATGCTGGAGTACCTGCTGCCCAAGCAGCGCATTCTGGAGCTGTATTTGAACCACGCCGAATGGGGCAATGGCATCTTTGGCGCCGAGGCTGCTGCGCAGCACTACTTTGGCAAATCGGCAGCGCAACTAGCGCCACACGAGGCAGCGCGCCTGGCCATCATGCTGCCTAACCCCAAAGGGGCAGAGAAAAATCCGCAAACCGCTTACTTGAACCGCCGTACCGCCACGATCACCGCACGCATGCGCTATGCTGAACTGCCATGAGGGCCTGCTCTCGTTTTAAGCAGAACTGGCCTCCAGCGCAGAACTACCCTGCGCATACAGCTATCGTTTCCATTGCATGAGAATTATTGGTATCGACCCCGGCTTGCAGACCACCGGCTTTGGCGTGATCGACGTCAACGGCCAGCGCCTGTCCTATGTGGCCAGCGGCACCATCCGCACCACCACACTGGACCTCGGTGACCTGCCCGGTCGGCTGAAGATGATTTTTGACGGCATCTCGGAAGTCTGCCAGCGCTACGAGCCCGATATGGCCTCGGTTGAAATCGTCTTTGTCAACGTCAATCCGCAATCGACCCTGCTGTTGGGCCAGGCGCGCGGCTGCGCGCTGACGGCTCTGGTGTCGCAAAATCTGCCGGTGGCCGAGTACACCGCACTGCAGATGAAAAAGGCCGTGGTGGGCCATGGCCGCGCCGCCAAGAACCAGATCCAGGAAATGGTCCGTCGCCTGCTGCAGTTGCCGGGCCTGCCCGGCACCGATGCCGCTGATGCGTTGGGCATGGCGATCACCCATGCACATGCAGGCCTGGCCATGGCCCGCATGTCCGAAGCGAGCCCGCTGCAGCGCAAGCAGCACGCCATGTACAAGGCAGGCCGCAGCTACTGAAAATCGAAGCCGGAGTGCTCTTTCGCGGCACCGCGAGCCTCGATCCGACTGCACGGGCTTCACCGATTCATTGGCTTGCTCTGCAAGCGATGGTTTGCAATACCAATGCTTGCGGATCGGCTGGGCAAAAAAAAACCTGTGCACTTCGTAGGCGCACAGGTCTGGCCGGCTGCAGGACTCCTCATGCGTGGATCCGGGCACCCCGTGAAGCAGTGCTCGGCATCAGGTGCAGCCACCAAAGTAAGCTTTGGATGGGGTCAGCGCCCAAAGGTTCAACCCAGAGCGCGGACAAACCCCGAATTATGGCCGCATACAGACAGTATCAGTTCGCATTGAAGACAATATTGGCAATCAGCCCGGTACCGACGGCGATGAGCAGATAGTCACCTCCGTATTGAATCCATTGGTAACCTCTTGGCGGCGGCGCGAGGCGGTGCATTCGCCAGTCGCCCACCACATAGCTGTATCCACGATAGGGCGCGGGTACGTAGCCGCCGCGGTACCAGTCGTTGCGCGGACCCACGCCGCGCCCCCGATCGGGCACCACGACGACACGAGGGGGAGGACGGTGGTCATGCCGGTAGTCACGACGATGATCGTCATAGCGCCTGTCATGGCCACGATCACGGTCCCAATGGCGCTGCTGGCCGGGGGGGCCATAGCCATCAGGGCCACGGCCATTGGGCTGGGCTTGTGCTGGTGTACTCACGACCATGGCGCATGCCAGGGCAATGCCCAGGCTGCCTGCGATGGTGGAGATCGTGCTGCTCAGTTTCTTCATGACCTGTTTCCTTTCGAAAAACGAGGCGGTGCCGGGTTCACCCATTACCGCTGTGCATGACTCTTTAACGTGAGGCAGAGACCTGCGGTTTACCCCTCAGACCCAGGGTTACCCTCTGTATGCCTTGTGTAAAGAGCCACAGGAGCATCGAATCTGCCGCAAAAGCCCTGTACATGCCATTTCGGGGCAGCAGCAGGCGCCGAAAGCATGGGGCTGTTTACGGAATTTTTACCTTCAGACCATGCGGCCCACAAACAATACCGCAAAGAACGCCAGCGCCGCAATCACGGTCCACTTGATCAGCAGCACAGACCATTGGCGATACCGGTGCTGGCCGGTACCCAAATAGACACAGAAGCTGATGGCCGACATCAACACCAGCAGCATGAAGATCCAGCGGAACATCACCATGCCGCGGGCCTACCAGGCAAGTGCTGCCTGGGCAAAGCCCTGAGGCGCTTCACGCACATGCTCGAAGGTGACGATATCCCAGGCATCGCGCTGCTGCATCAACTCGCGCAGCAGCAGGTTGTTGAGCCCGTGGCCGGAGCGGAAGGCACTGTAGGCCGCCAGCAGCGGGTAGCCCACGATATACAGATCGCCCATGGCGTCCAGAATTTTGTGCTTGACGAACTCATCGTCATAGCGCAGCCCATCGCTGTTGAGGACTTTGTAATCGTCCATCACGATGGCGTTGTCCAGACCGCCGCCCAGTGCCAGGCCATTGGAGCGCAGCATTTCCACATCTTTGGTGAAGCCGAAAGTACGCGCACGGGCGATGTCGCGGGTGTAGTTGCCAGCACCCAGATCGAACTCGAACATCTGGCCGGTCGAGTCCACAGCCGGATGCGCAAAATCGATCTCGAAGCGCAGCTTGTAGCCATGGTAGGGATCCAGTCGGGCCCACTTGAGATTGTTGCCCTCGCCCTGCCGGATCTCCACCAGCTTGAGCAGGCGCAGAAAACGCTTGGGCGCGTTCTGCAACTCGATGCCCGCGCTTTGCAGCAGAAAAACGAACGAGGCGGACGAGCCATCGAGGATCGGTATTTCCTCAGCCGTCACATCGATGTACAGGTTGTCGATGCCCAGGCCAGCGCAAGCGGACATCACATGCTCCACCGTGTGGATACGCACATCGCCCTTGCCCAGGGTCGAGGCCATGCGGGTGTCCACCACCGCGTCCGCATTCACTGGAATATCCACCGGCTCGGGCAGATCGACACGGCGAAACACGATGCCGGTATTGGCCTGCGCGGGACGCAGGGTCAACTCCACACGCTGGCCGCTGTGCAAGCCCACGCCTACGGCGCGGGTCAGGGATTTGATGGTACGTTGCTGAAGCATAACCTGTTGATTTTACGCCGTGCCAGCCTGTGAGACTGCACAAAATACCAATCGCCCGGATAGCGAAGGTCTGTTGCCCATTTGCTTGCAGATTTTGCCAATCTGTGTGCAAAGCAGATGCGGAGAGATCGCAGACACGTGCCAGGCACATCTCTGAGAACGCGCTGACGATCTCTATGCAGCCGCGTTGGAGTGCCATCGGGATGAGTTCGAGGGGCCAGCGCGAGGAGATCGTCAACACGTTCTAATAACAACGCGCTGACAACCCCAAAGGTTGCAGCGCGTTGCAGTTTGATTCATCCATGTGCCCCGGGCAATGGATGGGGCCTTTACACCACTCAGTCTGCCTGCTTGCGCAGGAAGGCAGGGATTTCCAGATCTTCCATGCCGCTCGACGACATGGCGTCAACACGAGCCGAAGCCGCGTTGCGCCCGGTGCGCCAGACCGATGGGGTCTTCTTGTCGGCAAAGTCGTTCGCAAAGCCGGTGCCCATGGGCATGGCGGTTTGCGCGGCCAGGCCAGTCACTGGTGCGTTCACCGATTGTGGTGTGTAGGCAATGTCGTCCGTGCCCGTGCGCAGGCCGGCGCTGCCCTGAATCACCGAGATGGGCTGGCGCTTGGCCACAGGGCGCGACAGGCCGGTGGCCAGCACGGTCACACGGATCTCGTCACCCAGGGTTTCGTCGTAAGCTGCGCCGAAGATCACATGCGATTCAGGCGATGCGTAGGCATTGATCGTGCTCATGGCCTGGCGCGATTCGGCCAGCTTCAGGCTGCCCTTGGTCGCCGTCACCAGCACCAGAATGCCCTTGGCACCCGACAGGTCGATACCTTCCAGCAACGGGCATGCCACCGCTTGCTCTGCAGCAATGCGTGCACGGTCCGGGCCGCTGGCAGTGGCCGTGCCCATCATGGCCTTGCCTGGCTCGCTCATCACGGTCTTCACGTCGGCAAAGTCGACGTTGATGTAGCCGTGGTCGTTGATGATTTCGGAGATGCCGCCAACCGCATTCTTCAGCACGTCGTTGGCGTGCGCAAACGCCTGGTCCTGGGTGATGTCGTCACCCAGCACGTCCAACAGCTTCTCGTTGAGCACCACGATCAGCGAATCTACGTTGGCTTCCAGCTCGGTGAGGCCCCCATCGGCGTTGGACATGCGACGCTTGCCTTCCCACTCGAACGGCTTGGTCACCACGCCCACGGTGAGGATACCCATCTCCTTGGCTACGCGTGCGATCACTGGTGCAGCGCCCGTACCCGTGCCACCACCCATGCCTGCGGTGATGAAGAGCATGTGCGAGCCAGCGATAGCGGAGCGGATATCTTCGATGGCGGATTCGGCTGCCTCACGGCCGTTTTCAGGCTTGCTGCCAGCGCCCAGGCCGGTTTCACCCAACTGGATCACGCGATGGGCATGGCAGCGCTCCAATGCCTGCGCATCGGTGTTGGCCGAAATGAACTCGACACCCTGAACACTGTTGGCGATCATGTGCTCGACAGCGTTGCCGCCGCCGCCGCCCACGCCGATCACCTTGATCTGGGTGCCCTGGTTGAATGTGTTGCCTTCATACATTTCGATGGTCATTGCCTGCTCCTCTCGCTCGCGCGTCAACATGAAAAAATTGGGTTACGGATAATTCACTCTTTAATGAACAAATGGTTGCTGGTGGCCCTATCGGTCGCCAAGGGTCGTGAACCTTGGGCACTGAAGGGCTGCTTTGCGCCAGCCAACAAGTGCTGTCATGCATGGTTAAAAGTTCCCCACAATAAAGTCCTTCAAACGCCCAAAAGCCGATTTCACCGAACCGGTTTTCTGGGCCACCTTGTAGCCACGCATGCGTGCCATGCGGGCTTCTTCCAGCAGGCCCATGACGGTGGCAGCGCGAGGCTGGGCCACCATCTCGGCCAGAGTGCCGGAATACTTGGGAATGCCGCGGCGCACGGGCTTGAGGAAGATGTCCTCCCCCAACTCGACCATGCCCGGCATTACGGCGCTGCCGCCCGTCAGCACAATGCCCGACGACAGCACCTCCTCATAACCTGACTCGCGGATGACTTGCTGCACCAGCGAGAAAATCTCTTCCACACGCGGCTCGATCACACCGGCCAATGCCTGCTTGGACAACAGGCGCGGGCCGCGATCGCCCAGGCCCGGCACATCGACCTGCGTGTCCGGATCGGCCAACAGCTGCTTGGCACAGCCGCTCTCAACCTTGATGTCTTCCGCATCCTTGGTGGGCGTACGCAGCGCCATGGCGATATCGCTGGTGATCAGATCGCCGGCAATAGGGATCACCGCCGTGTGGCGAATGGCGCCACCAGTGAAGATCGACACATCGGTGGTGCCTGCACCGATGTCGACCACGGCAACGCCCAGCTCACGCTCGTCATCGGTCAACACGGCCTGGCTCGACGCCAGGGGATTCAGCAGCAGCTGCTCCACTTCCAGGCCACAGCGACGCACGCACTTGATGATGTTCTCGGCCGCACTTTGCGCGCCGGTCACGATATGGATCTTCGACTCCAGGCGCAGGCCGCTCATGCCGATGGGTTCGCGCACATCCTGGCCGTCAATCGCAAACTCCTGCGGCTCCACCAGCAGCAGGCGCTGGTCCGACGGAATATTGATGGCCTTGGCCGTATCCAGCACACGCGCCACATCGGCGGCCGACACTTCCTTGTCCTTGACTGCCACCATGCCGCTGGAATTGATGCCGCGGATGTGGCTGCCCGTGATGCCGGTGTAGACGCGCTGGATGTTCAGGTCGGCCATCAGCTCGGCCTCCTTCAAAGCCTGCTGAATGCTTTGCACCGTGGCATCGATATTCACCACCACACCGCGCTTCAAACCATTGCTGGGCGCCACGCCCAGCCCGGCCAGCTTCAGCTCACCATTGCCCAGCACTTCAGCCACGACCACCATGACTTTGGCCGTGCCGATATCAAGGCCTACCACTACATCTTTGCTGTCTCGTGCCATGGTCAGTTGCCCTCGATGATTGGGTGATTGGTATGGTTCATGTTTCGCATCTCTGAATGTTCTACTTTTTGGGTGCAGGTCTGACCGCCGAGGTTGAGCCCGTGCTCACACCCTGCATGCGAACGGCATAACCGCCAGCATGGCGCAGGTCGGCAGACGTCAGCGAAGCAACGCTCCGCTTGTACATGCCCGTCACCTCCGGCAGGGACTCGGCAAACTTGCTCACACGCTGGCGCACTTCTGTTTCTGTGCCTTGGCCCATCTCTATCACCGCACCCGATTGCAAGGTAGCCTTCCAGCTGCCGCTGCTGCTTTCGTCCAGCGCAACCAGCGGGTTGTCGAGCTTGGCGTAGATCGGGGCAAGTGCCCGGAACATGCCCAGCACCTCCATCGACCTGCCAGCGCGGCCAGACAGGTGAGGCAGGTTGTGCAGATCCGGGTCTGTGGAATCTCCTTCAAACATCTGGCCATCGCTGTTGAGCAGGCGCGATTCGCCCTCTGCTCCCCAGACGGCCGCCGCATCCTGTTCGGTGATCGTGACCGACAGGGTGTGCGGAAACTCGCGCCGCACCTGAGCCTGACGCACCCACGGCGCCTGCTCGAAAATCTTGCGTGTCTCGTCCAGATCCATGGTGAAGAAGTTGCCCTTGAGCGCTGGCATCACATTGGCCTGCAACGAAACGGCACTGTTGTGTTCCATCTCGCCTTGCACCACGATGCGGGCAATGCTGAGCGCAGGGTGGTGGATGGCCCAGCGCGCACCGGCTGCCAGCACCATGGCGCCGCAACCCACGAACAATGCCGTTGCCAGCATGTTCATGAGCCTGACGTCAAAGGGGACTGGCATGGTCTGTTCCATGGTGTGTCTGTCCTTCTTTCAAACCTCGGCGCCTTGCGCCGCGTCGGTGGATGCCGATGCCAGCAGGTGCAGGCACAGGTCTTCGTAGCTCATGCCGGTGGCGCGAGCGGCCATCGGCACCAGCGAATGGCCGGTCATGCCGGGAGATGTGTTGATCTCCAGCAGGAAAGGCTTGTTGTCGGAGGCACGCACCATCACATCGGCACGCGACCAGCCACGGCACCCCAGGGTGCGGAAGGCCTTTTCCGCCAGATCACCAATGGCAGCCTCCATGTCGGCAGGCAGGCCGCTGGGGCAGAAATACTGCGTGGTGTCGGTGAAGTACTTGTTCTGGTAGTCGTAGTTGCCTTCGGGCGCCACGATCTTGATCACCGGCAATGCCTTCGCATTGCGCCCCTGGCCCAGCACCGCACAGGTAGTCTCCAGGCCCTCAATGAACTGCTCGCACAGAACTTCCGGGTCATAGCGCGATGCCAGTTCGTAGGCCTTGGCGCATTCTTCGGGCGTGCTGATCTTGGACAGGCCGATGGTCGAGCCTTCGCGGGCCGGCTTCACGATCATGGGCGAGCCCAGCGCCGCGAGCGCATCACGCGTATCCTGCTCGCTGGCAGCCATGCGCCACTCCGGGGTGGACAGTCCTTCAAAGCGCCAGATGCGCTTGGTCATGATCTTGTCCATCGCAATGCTTGATGCCATGACGCCTGGGCCCGTGTAGGGAATGCCGAGCAGCTCCAGCGCGCCTTGCACCGTGCCATCCTCTCCATGGCGACCATGGAGCGCGATGAAGCAGCGCGCAAAGCCCTGCTTGCGCAGTTCGCCCAGGTCTTGCACGGAAGGATCGAACGCATGCGCATCGACGCCTTTGGATTGCAGCGCTGCCAGAACGCCCTTGCCGGACATCAGCGAGACTTCGCGCTCGGCAGAGCTGCCGCCCATCAGCACCGCAACCTTGCCCAGCGCCTTCACATCGATATTCATCATTTTTTCACTCATACCGCGCTCTCCTTCTGCGCAATACGCTCATTATTTGATAGCAAATCCATTACTTTACCGGCCACGGAGCCGATCGATCCTGCGCCCATGCACAACAGCACATCGCCATCCTTGGCATGGTCCACAATCGCTTGCGGCAGCTCGGCAATCTGTTCTACAAAGATGGGCTCGACCTTGCCTGCCACGCGCACCGCACGCGCCAGTGCCCGGCCATCGGCCGCCACAATCGGTGCTTCGCCAGCGGCATACACCTCGGCCAGCAACACAGCGTCGGCGCCACCGATCACCTTGACGAAATCCTCGAAGCAATCGCGTGTGCGGGTGTAGCGATGGGGCTGGAAGGCCAGCACCAGACGACGGCCCGGGAACGCGCCGCGCGCGGCCGCAATGGTGGCAGCCATTTCGACGGGGTGATGGCCGTAATCGTCAATAACGGTGAACTTTCCACCATCTGCCAGGCTTGCTTCGCCATAGCGCTGAAAACGGCGGCCCACACCCTTGAAACCTGCCAGTCCACGCAGCAGGGCTGCGTCATCCAGTCCCAACGCCATGGCCACACCAATGACAGACAGCGCATTGAGCACGTTGTGTTCGCCAGGCAGGTTGAGCACCACATCCAGATCCGGCAGGCCTTCGGCAGTACGGCGCTGCACGGTGAAGCGCATCTGGCCGTTGTCGGCGCGTACATCGACCGCACGGATCTGCGCAGCCTCGTTCAATCCGTAGGTCGTAACCGTGCAGGCTACGCGATCCACGATCTCGGCCACGGCAGGGCTGTCGGTGCAGACGATGGCGTTGCCGTAGAACGGCATGCGGTTGAGGAAATCGACGAACGCCGATTTAAGACGGCCAAAGTCGTGGCCATAGGTGTCCATGTGGTCGGCATCGATGTTGGTGACCACCGCCATCACGGGCAGCAGATTCAGGAACGACGCATCCGACTCATCGGCCTCGACCACGATGTACTCACCGCTGCCCAGCCGCGCATTGGCACCTGCACTGTTGAGCTTGCCGCCAATCACAAAGGTCGGGTCCCAGCCCGCTTCGGCCAGCACGCTCGTGACCAGGCTGGTGGTGGTGGTCTTGCCGTGTGTACCAGCAATGGCGATGCCTTTGCGCAGACGCATCAGCTCTGCCAGCATCTGCGCGCGGGGCACCACAGGAATGTTCTTGGCGCGTGCGGCCAGCACCTCGGGGTTGTCAGCCTGTACCGCCGTGGAGGTGACCACGGCCTGAGCGTTGGCGATATGCGCCGCATCATGGCCGACAAAGGTGGTGATGCCTGCATCGCGCAGGTGCTGCAAGGTGGCACCGTCGGACAGATCCGAACCCGACACCACATAGCCCAGGTTGTGCAGCACCTCGGCAATGCCGCTCATGCCGGCGCCACCGATACCCACGAAGTGAATGCGCTGGATGGCGTGCTTCATCGTGCCACCTCCTCGCAAGCTTGAGCCACACGTTGTGCGGCTTCCAGTTTCTGCATTGTTTTTGCCTTTTGCGCTTTCTCCACCAACGTGGAGCGCTCTATATTTTCTAGCATTTCAGCCAGATTTTGTGCGCTTAAAACGCTTTGTTGCACCAACCATCCTGCACCGCAATCCACCAGGAAACGCGCATTGGCCGTCTGGTGGTCATCCACTGCTGCAGGGAAAGGAACGAACACCGCAGCGGCGCCCACGGCGGCCAGCTCCGTCACCGTGCTGGCACCCGCGCGGCAGACGATGATGTCCGCGTCGGCATAGGCCTTGGCGGCGTCGTCGATGAACGGGGTCAAGGTGGCTTGCACACCTGCTGCCGCATAGTTGGCCTGCAGCGCGTCGATCTGCTTGGCGCCGCTTTGGTGAGTGACCCGTGGCCGAGAGGCCTCAGGCATCAGGGCCAGCGCCTGGGGGACCACCTCGTTCAGCGCCTTGGCGCCCAGGCTGCCGCCCACCACCAGCAAATGCAGAGGGCCCGTGCGGCCCGCAAAGCGGACTGCTGGCTCGGGTTGCTGCGTGAACTCTGCTCGCAAAGGGTTGCCTACCCATTCGGCGCCAGCAATCGCCTCAGGGAAGGCGCTGAACACGCGCTTGGCAAAACGCGCCAGCAACTTGTTGGCCATGCCGGCAACCGAGTTCTGCTCATGCAGCACCATGGGCACCCCGCTCAATACTGCAGCGAGCCCACCAGGAATGGTGATGTAACCACCCATGCCGACCACCACATCGGGCTTCACACGGCGCAGCACGGCACGCGCCTGCAACAGCGCCTTGGCCATGCGCAGGGGCAGGTCCAGCAAGGATGCAGCCCCCTTGCCGCGCACACCGGAAAACTCCACCCTCTCCAGCGGAAAGCCCCGTGGTGGAACGAGGCGCTCTTCCATGCTGCCGGGAGCACCCAGCCAATGCACGGTCCAGCCGCGGTCGCGCAGCTCTTGCGCCACGGCCAGCCCCGGGAAGATGTGTCCCCCTGTACCACCGGCCATGATGAGTGCGGTCTTGCTCATGAGCGCGCACCTCCCGCACTCATCGCCTTGTTCTCGCAATCAATGCGTAGCACGATGGCGATGGCAACCAGGTTCATCAAGATGGCCGAGCCGCCAAAGCTCATCAACGGCAGCGTCAAGCCCTTGGTTGGCAGGGCACCCAGGTTCACCCCCACGTTGATGAAGGTCTGGAAACCGATCCAGATGGCAACCCCCTGGGCCACCAGGCCCGAGAAGATCCGGTCCATTCGGATGGCCTGGCGGCCGATCTCGACAATGCGGCGGATCATGAAGAAGAACAGGCCCAGCAGGATCACAATGCCCACCAGCCCCAGTTCCTCCCCAATCACGGCCAACAGGAAGTCAGTATGCGCTTCGGGCAGCCAGTGGAGCTTTTCCACACTGCCGCCCAGGCCCACACCAAAAATCTCACCCCGCCCGATTGCAATCAGCGAATGCGACAACTGGTAGCCTTTGCCCAGGGCATGCTTTTCGCTCCATGGGTCCAGGTAGGCAAAGATACGTTCGCGGCGCCATTCGGATGTCATCACGATCATGGCAAAGGCTGCCACCAGAATGAGCGCGATGATGAAGAACATGCGTGCATTGACGCCGCCCAGAAACAGGATGCCCATGGCGATCACGGCAATCACCATGAACGCCCCCATGTCAGGCTCGGCGAGCAGCAGTGCGCCGACAATGCCTACCGCCAGGCCCATGGGCAGCACGGCACGGAAGAAGCGCTCCTTCACCTCCATCTTTCGGACCATGTAATCAGCCGCGTACATGATGACGGCGATCTTGGCCAGCTCGGACGGCTGGAAGTTCATGATACCCAGCGACAGCCAGCGGCGCGCGCCGTTTACCACCGTGCCCACATGCGGAATCAGCACCGCAATCAGCATGAGGATGGAGCCGATGAAGAGCCAGGGCGCCCAGCGCTCCCAGACCTTCATGGGAATCTGGAATGCCAGCACCGCAGCCACAAAGCCCAGCCCCACGCTCAGCAGGTGGCGCTGGAAGAAATAGTAATGCGCAATCTTGCCGAAGCGAGGGTTGTCCGGCATGGCAATCGAGGCAGAGAACACCATGACGATGCCCCACGACAGAATTGCCACCACCAGCCAGATCAGCACCTGGTCGGCGCCAAAGAAACTGGCTGTGTTGGTAGGCATCTGGCGGTACTCATTGCCACCCACGCGCACCGGCAGAATGTCGACAGGCTTCTCACCTGCCGGCTTGAACCAGCCACCAAACTTGTCACGCAGTGCTGTGGTTGCGCTCATGGCTGCACCTCCAGGCTGCTGCCTTTTTCTTCGGCCAGTGCGGCGACCGCCTGACAGAACACCTCGGCACGGTGGGCATAGTTCCTGAACATATCCAGACTGGCACAGGCCGGAGACATCAGCACCGCATCACCCGCGCGGGCTTGCTGGCTGCATAGCTGCACCGCCTCTTCCATGGTCTGCGCATGCTGCATCGGCACATGCGTGTCGGCCAGCGCTTCTTCGATCAGCGGCGCATCGCGGCCAATCAATATCACCGTGCGCGCATAGCGCAGCACAGGATCTGCCAGCGGCGAGAAGTCCTGGCCTTTGCCGTCGCCACCCAGGATCAGAACAATTTTGCGGTCCGCGCCCAGCCCCATCAGGGCCGCAACCGTTGCACCGACATTGGTGCCCTTGCTGTCGTCGAAGTACTCGATGTCATCCACCACGCCAATGGGCTCGACACGGTGGCGTTCGCCCCGGTACTCGCGCAGGCCAAACAGCATCGGGCCGAACGCTGCGCCCGCGGCATGGCCCAGCGCCAGCGCAGCCAGTGCGTTCATGGCGTTGTGGCGACCGCGAATGCGCAAGGCATCGGCCGGCATCAGGCGCTGTACAAAAATTTCGTCGCTCGCAGCCTGGTTGCGCTTGTTGCTGGCACTGTTGCCATCATCTTGCGCCCGCACCAGCCATGCCATGCCATTGACCACTTCCAGCCCGAAATCGCCAGGCTGGCTGGGCATATCCAACCCAAAGCTGATGTGCGCGCGCAATTGAGGGCGTTGGAGCTTGATGCGTACGGGTGGCGGCAGCATTTCCATCACCATCGAATCATCACGGTTGAGCACCATCAAGGCGCTCTTGCCAAAGATTCGGGCCTTGGCGGCGGCATAGGCCTGCATGCTGCCGTGCCAGTCCAGGTGATCCTGCGTGATGTTGAGCACCGTGGCGGCCGTCGGCTCGAATGCATGCGCGTCTTCGAGCTGAAAGCTGGACAGCTCCAGCACCCAGGCCTGCGGCAGGTCTTCGGCATCGATGCGTTCAGACAAGGTATCAAGCAAGGTCGGGCCGATGTTGCCAGCCACCGCAGTGCGGATACCGGCGTGCTCAAGCAGTTGCCCCGTAAGCGAGGTGACTGTGGTCTTGCCATTGGTGCCAGTGATGGCCAGCACCTTGGGTTGGTAGCCATGCGCCTGCGCGAGGCCGCCCAGCGCCATCGAGAACAGGTCGAGCTCGCCACTGACGGGCAGGCCAATGGCTCGCGCGGCCTCCACAACCGGGGCTACGACAGCAGGACTCAGGCCTGGAGAGCGGTATACCGCGCCCATACTCTGGCCATCGATCAAGGCAGCAGACAAGTCGCCCGCCACAAAGCGTACCGCAGGCAACTCCGTCTGCAATTGGGCAAGCTGGGGCGGCGCTTCGCGCGTGTCTGCCACAGTCACTTCCGCGCCTGCGCGCACGCACCAGCGTGCCATGGCGAGGCCAGAGGCGCCCAAGCCCAGCACCAGCACCCGCTGCCCCTGCAGGTGCTGTGTCTGACCTTGCGGCCACTGCACTGGCACCGGTGGGTATTCCACCACCTGCTCGGCAGGCTGTGCGGCTACTGCCGTCACTTCACCACTGGCGGCATCGGAGATGCTGGGGTCTGCAAAAATCTGCGCCACAAAGGCGGCAGCATCCTTGGCCGCCGTCAGTGTGGATACATCAGGAATGGGCTCTGCAACAGGCGCGACAAGCTCAACGGCTGCATCGGGTGCCACAGGCGCGGCAGCATTTCCTTCATCGGCACTGCGCGCTGCAGATGCGTCGCCCTCCACCACATCACCTTGCGGCACTGGCGGCGCAGCTCCATCTTCGGCAGCAAAGGGTGCCACGGGCTCAGAAGCAATTGGCGCCTGCATTCCTTGCACCAGCGTCGCATTTTCATCCGCTGCGTGCGGCGCAGAATCAGCCACCGGCGCAGTGCCACCCGGCGCCATCGCAGGGTTGTCAGTGAGGGGTTTGAAGGCTTCGGTAGACATGGTGTTTACCTCAGCTTCAGGGTGGACAGGCCAATCAGACACAGCAGCATGGTGATGATCCAGAAGCGCACCACAACTTGCGTCTCCTTCCAGCCACTCTTTTCGAAATGGTGGTGGAGCGGCGCCATCTTCAGCAGTCGGCGACCTTCGCCATAACGCTTTTTGGTGTACTTGAACCACACCACCTGCATCATCACCGACACGGCCTCGGCCACGAATACCCCGCCCATGATGGCCAGCACAATTTCCTGGCGCACGATGACGGCGATGGTGCCCAGCGCACCGCCCAGCGCCAATGCGCCCACATCCCCCATGAAGACCTGCGCTGGATGGGTGTTGAACCACAGGAAGGCCAGACCCGCGCCAAGCATGGCACAGCAGAAAATGAGCAGCTCACCTGCGCCACCAATGTGCGGAAAGAGCAGGTAACGCGAGAAATTGACAGAGCCTGTGACGTAGGCGAACACACCCAGGGCCGAACCCACCATCACCACCGGCATGATGGCCAGGCCATCCAGGCCATCGGTCAGGTTGACGGCATTGCTGGAGCCAACGATCACCAGGTATGTCAGGATCACAAAGCCAAGCACGCCCAGCGGATAGCTCACCTCCTTGAAGAAGGGAACCATCAACCCAGCCTTGGGCGGCAGATCAAGCGAAAACCCGGATTTGACCCAGCTGACAAAGAGGCTCCACACCTCGGTATTGGTGTTCTCGGAAATGCAGAACACCAGATACAGGGCAGCACCCAGGCCGATGATCGACTGCCACATGTATTTCTCGCGCGAGCGCATGCCTTCGGGGTCTTTGTTGACCACCTTGCGCCAATCGTCCACCCAGCCAATGGCGCCAAAGCCAAAGGTCACCGCAAGAACGACCCAGACGAAGCGGTTGGAGAGATCGAACCACAGCAGGGTCGAAATCAGGATCGACAGCAGGATCAGCACGCCACCCATGGTCGGTGTGCCGCTCTTGCTCAAATGAGACTGCATGGCATAGCCCCGAATGGGCTGGCCGATCTTCAGGGCGCTCAAGGTGCGGATCACCTTGGGGCCAGCCACGAGCCCGATGATCAAGGCGGTCAGCGCCGCCATCACGGCGCGGAACGTCAGGTACTGGAAGATCCGCAGAAAGCTGAACTCCGGCGACAAGCTTTGCAACCAACTGGCGAGCAGTATCAGCATGCTGCCTCCTTGCAGGTGCCCTGCGCATTGTCTGTCTTGCCTGCACAGGCTTGCATCGCCTGTACCACTTGCTCCATCTTCATGAACCGCGAACCCTTGACCAACACACTGCCTACATGAGGCATCACCGCACATACCGCCTCTTGCAAGGCTTGCATGCTCTCAAAATGCCGAGCGCCTGCACCAAACGCTGAGGCAGCAAATGCACTCTGTGCACCCAGCGCAAACAATTGCGGAATGCCTTTCTGCTGTGCCAGCGTGCCTGCTTCCGCATGGAATTGCGGACCGTTGTCGCCGACCTCACCCATATCGCCGAGCACCAGCAGTTGCGGTGCAGGCAACTCACGCAGCACCTCAATGGCGGCCTCGACCGAATCGGGATTGGCGTTGTAGGTGTCATCCACCACGGTGACCTTGCCCGCGGACGTTGCCACCGACAGCGCACGCGACCGGCCCTTGACCGGCTCAAACGCAGTCAATCCTTGCGCAATGGCAGCGACTGGTACACCCGCTGCATGCGCGCATGCAGCGGCAGCCAGCGCATTGCGCACGTTGTGCCGACCTGCTATTTGCAGCGCAACGGCCGCACTGCCGGATGGTGTGTACAGCTCCAGCGTCCAGGCGCCGTCACCCCAGGCCACATTGCGGGCAAATACCTGGGCACCGTCAGCCTCGTCGCCAAACAGCAAACTGGTGCGAGCGCCAGCCAAGCCTTGCCACAGCGACGAGTACAAATCGCCTGCCGGGAAAACCGCTACGCCGTTGACAGGCAATGCAGACAGCACGCTTCCGTTTTCACGCGCCACCGCCTCAACGGTATGCATGAATTCCTGGTGTTCACGCTGTGCGTTGTTGACCAGAGCCACCGTCGGCTGCGCCATCGCGGCTAGCAGCCCGATTTCACCAGGATGGTTCATGCCCAGCTCCACCACACCGATGCGGTGGTCTGCTGTCATGCCCAGCAAGGTGAGTGGTACGCCGATTTCATTGTTCAAATTGCCGCGGGTGGCAAACGCAGCGTCACCTGCATGCGCCCGCAGAATGGACGCAATCATTTGCGTGACCGTGGTCTTGCCGTTGCTGCCCGTGACTGCCACCATAGGCAAGGCAAACTGCGCACGCCATGCGGTAGCCAGCGCCCCCAAGGCCTTGAGGGTATCCGGCACCACGATGCCGGGCAGGCCTGCGCTGACAGGATCGACGCTGCACAATGCGGCGACCGCGCCCGCCGACCTGGCTTGCGCCAGAAACGCGTTTCCGTCAAAGCGCTCACCCTTGAGCGCCACAAACAAATCACCAAGCTGCAGGCTGCGCGAATCGGAGTGCACGCGCAGCAGCGGCACTGCACCGTCACCCACAAGCCTTGCCTGTGGGATGTGCTGCTGGATGAACCCCAGCGCCTGGTGCAGGGTCATCATCGTCATAGTTGTTCTTTCCGCTTGGCCAGCGCCGCCTTCGCCTGCGCTGTGTCGAGAAACGGGTGCTTCACACCCGCAATCTCCTGATAGTCTTCATGCCCCTTGCCCGCCACCAGGATCACGTCCTCGCTGGCGGCCCGGCACACGGCTTCGCCGATTGCAGCAGCACGGTCGGCCTGCACATGCCAGTGCGCGCTTTTCGACATGCCTTGCACGATGTCCTCAATGATGGCCAATGGCGCCTCGCCGCGGGGGTTGTCACTGGTCACGATCACTTCATCTGCCTGGGTTTGCGCAATGCGCCCCATCTGTGGGCGCTTGGTGGCATCACGGTTGCCGCCGCAGCCGAATACGCACCAGAGCTTGCCAGCGCGTTGCGCTGCAAGCGGTCGCAAGGCCTGCAAGGCTTTCTCCAGTGCATCGGGCGTGTGCGAGTAGTCGACCGCAATCAGAGGTGCTCCAGCTTCGGTTACCTGCTCCATGCGGCCAGGCACAGCGGCCATTCCAGCGCATGCATCCACTGCCTGCTGCAGGCCCACGCCCAGCGCTCGCACGCAGGCAATCACCTCCAGCAGGTTGAGCACGTTGTACTGACCGATCACCTGGCTGTGAAGCGTGACGGGCTTGCCGCCTTCCACCACCTCAAACACCAGGCCCCGCTCACCAGCACGGATGTCTCGCGCCGACAGACGTGCAGCCGAGTCGTCAGCGATCGAGACCGTCCACAAGTCGAGCGCCTCAGCCGCCAATTCGGTCGCCAGTTGCGCCCCCTTGGGGTCGTCCACATTCACCACCGCAGCCTGCAAGCCAGGCCACGCGAAAAGCGCACGCTTGGCTGCCCAATAGGCGTCCATGTTTCCGTGGTAATCCAGGTGGTCCTGGGTGAAGTTCGTGAAGATGGCAGCCTTGATGCGCGTACCAGCAAGCCGGTGCTCCTCGATGCCAATGGACGAAGCTTCGATGGCGCAGGCGCCGTAACCCGCATCCACAAAATTGCGGAATGCGCGCTGCAGCAATACGGGGTCGGGGGTGGTCATCCCCGTCACATCCAGCTGGTGTGGTGGGATGCCGACGCCCAGGGTTCCCACCAGCGCACTGCCGCGGTGCAGCAACACGCCTGCTTCGCCCAGATGCGCCACGGCTTGTGCCAGCCACCAGCTGATGCTGGTCTTGCCATTGGTGCCGGTGATCGCCAGCACGTCCAGCGCCTGGCTGGGCTCACCAAACCATGCGTTGGCAATTTTGCCCGTCGCCGCCTTGAGCTCAGGCATGGCCGCCACAGGCATGCCCGCGAAATCGAATTGCTCCATGCCAGCTTGCTCGACCAGGCACGCAACAGCGCCACGCTGCACGGCTTGCGCCACGTAGGCACGGCCATCGGTGACGCCACCAGGCCAGGCAATGAAGGCATCGCCGGGCTGCACCTTGCGGCTGTCGGTCTGCAAGGTACCACCAGTAACACGGGCCTTGAGCCAAGCCATGGCTTCATCCACGCTGCGCAGCAGTTGGGGAACGGCATTCATAGCGGCTCCTCCACTTCATTGGCAACGATTTGCGGCTTGACTGTCATATCAGGCTGCACACCCATCAGGCGCAAGGTCTGCTGCACGACTTCACTGAACACAGGGCCCGCCACCGTACCGCCATAGAAGCTGCCTTGCGATGGCTCGTCGATCATCACCGCGACAATGATGCGCGGGTTCTCGATTGGAGCGATGCCAGTGAACCACGCGCGGTACTTGCCCGCTGCATAGCCCTTGCCCTGCTGCTTGCGCGCGGTACCGGATTTGCCGCCGATCGAGTAGCCCACGGTCTGCGCCTTCTGGCCGGTGCCACCAGGCCCTGCCGCCAGCCACAGCATGTGACGCACTTGCTCTGCCGTTTTCTTCGAAAACACGGGTGTGCCTGCCGGGCGGCCCACACTCTTGAGCATGGTGGCCGGAATCACGTTGCCGTCATTGGAGAAGACCGTGTACGAGCGGGCCATCTGGAACAGCGAAGCCGACAGGCCATAGCCATAGGAGATGGTGGCCTGCTCCACAGGCTTCCAGCTCTTCCAGGGACGCAGGCGGCCACTAGCCGCGCCGGGGAAGGCGATCTGCGGCTTCTGCCCATAACCCAGGGCGGAGTGCACATTCCACATTTCCTGCGCCGACATTTTCTGCGCCACCTTGAGCGCGCCCACGTTGCTCGACTTCTGGATCACGCCGTCCACGGTCAGCGCACCATAGTTGTGAGTGTCGGTGATCGTGAAGCCGCCAATGGCATAGCGACCCGGCGTGGTGTCGATGATGGTGGTGTTCTTGACACGCCCCAGCTCCAGCGCGGTTCCCACGGTGATCGGCTTCATGGTCGAGCCTGGCTCGAAGGTATCGGTGATGGCGCGGTTGCGCAGCTGTTCGCCGGTCAGCCGCAGGCGGTTGTTCGGGTCATAGCTGGGGTAGTTGGCCAGCGCCAGCACTTCGCCGGTGTGCGCATCCATCACCACCACGCTACCTGCCTTGGCCTTGAAGGCGGCCACCTGGTCGCGCAGCTTCTGGTAGGCGAAGAACTGCACCTTGCTGTCAATGGAGAGCTGGATGTCCTGGCCTTCCTGTGGCGGAGTTTCGACGCCCACGCCTTCCACCACGCGCCCCAGGCGGTCCTTGATGACGCGACGCGAGCCGGCCTTGCCACCCAGTTCCTTGTCGAAGGCCAGTTCCATGCCTTCCTGGCCATGGTCTTCCACATTGGTGAAGCCCACGACGTGGGCTGCAGATTCACCTTCCGGGTATTGGCGCTTGTATTCCTTGCGCAGGTAGATGCCCTTGACATCCAGCATCTTGATCTTCTGGCCGATGTCCCAATCCAGCTGCCGCTTGATCCAGACAAAGCTCTTGTCTTCGTCAGCCAGTTTGGCATTGAGCTGGGTGTAGGGCATGCCCATGAGCTTGGCGATCTCGCGCAGCTTGGATTGGGTGGCCGCATCGTCCTGATCCACATCCTCGGGAATCGCCCAGATGCTGGCGGCCGGCACGCTGGAAGCCAGGATCAGGCCATTGCGATCCAGCAACCTGCCACGATTGGCAGGCAATTCGATGGTGCGCGCAAAGCGCACTTCGCCCTGCCGCAGGAAGAAGTCATTGCCGATCACCTGCACGTAGGCTGCGCGCCCGATCAGGCAGAAAAAACCCAGTGCGAGCGCCAGCATGACGAAGCGGCTGCGCCACATGGGCGTGCGCTCGGCAAGCAGCGGGCTGGTGGAGTAGCGCATGTCGCGGCTCATTGCGCAGCTCCCACGCCAGGCTCGGGCACATACACAGTCACTGCAGGCGTTGCCGTCTGCATTCCCATCTTGTCGCGCGCCAACTGCTCCAGGCGCAGCGGCGTGGCCTGGGCACGCTTTTCCACCTGCAGGCGCTGGTGGTCGGTTTCCAACTGGCGCGACTGCGCCACCGTGCGGTCCAGCTCGGTGAACAGCTTGCGTGCTTCATACTGCGACTGCACCAGCGCCATGGCGCTGAGGATCGACAGAATCAGCAAAAGGATATTCAGGCGCAGCAGCACAGATATCCTTTCGTCTTAAATGCGGGCAGGTACAGCGCGCTCATGCTGGCACCTCCGTACGCTCTGCCACGCGCATCACGGCACTGCGGGCACGTGCATTGGCCGCAACTTCCGCCTCGCTGGGCTTGACACGCTCCAGGGCCTTGAGGCGCATGGGCTGCGGCGCCGCAAAGGGCGCGCGGCGGTCATAGACCTCTTTGGAATGCCTGGCAATGAATTGCTTGACGATGCGGTCTTCCAGCGAATGGAAACTGATCACCACCAGCCGGCCGCCAGGCGCCAGCACCCGCAGGCTGGCCTCTAGCGCCTGCTCGAGCTCCTCAAGCTCGGCATTGATGAAAATCCGAAGAGCCTGGAATGTGCGCGTGGCAGGGTTTTGCCCAGCCTCGCGGGTCTTGACTGCGCCAGCCACGAGCTCGGCCAGATCGGCAGTGGTGGCGACTGGCGAGCCAGCCTCCCGCCGCGCAACAATCGCCTTTGCAATGGGGCCAGCAAACCGTTCTTCACCGAAGTCACGTATCACCTCCGCAATCTGCTGCATTTCCGCCTCTTGCAACCACTCGGCCACGCTTTGGCCGCGAGTGGTGTCCATGCGCATGTCGAGCGGGCCGTCGAAGCGGAAACTGAACCCGCGCTCAGGACTGTCGATCTGGGGCGAGCTCACACCCAGATCCAGCAACACTCCGGCAACCGATGCAGCCGGGAGTTCCGCCATGTGGCTAAAGCCCTCGTGGCGAATGGAAAACCGGGCGTCACTGATGCGCGCCGCCTCGGCAATGGCATCCACGTCCTTGTCAAAAGCAATCAACCGCCCATTGGGCGGCAGTTGGGACAGCACCAGGCGCGAATGCCCGCCGCGCCCGAAGGTGCCATCGACAAAGATGGGGTCCTGGTCCACAGAGGCCTGCCGCAAGGCGTCAACCGCCTCGTTCAGCAGGACGGTGGTGTGTTGATAGTTCTTGTTTTCCACACGCACCTCAGAATGCAAAGTCTTTCAACGCCTCGGGCGTCATCTTTTCCAGGGCTTCGGCTTCCTTCGCTTCGTAGGTAGCCTTGTCCCATAGTTCGAAATGGCTGCCCATACCCATCAGGATCGCTTCCTTGGTGATGCCGACAGCCGCGCGCAATTCAGGCGACACCAGCACACGGCCGGTCGCATCCATTTCCACTTCCATCGCATTGCCAAGAAACATGCGCTTGTACCACTGGGCATCCAGCGGCAGCTTGGCGATCTTGGAGCTGAACACCTCCCACTCATCGCGGGGAAACACCATCAGACAGCCATGCGGATGGCGCGTGATGGTGATCGAGCCACCTGCCTGCACCAGCGCGTCGCGATGCCGGGTCGGTATGGACAACCGACCCTTGGCATCGAGGCTGAGTGAAGAGGCTCCCTGAAACACGGTGTGGTCTTTGGTGATGGGTTCCGATGGTTGGAAAGTGCACTTTCTCCCACAAAATTGCACTTTTCCCCACTGTATCAGGATTTACCCAGCACACCAAAACCTCACACAATCATTTGCAATGAAAACACAAATAAATCAATAACTTATATCCGCATCATCGCCAAAACGCTGAAAAAATTTCCGTTAATTCATAAGCACTTAGGATCGCCTCTAGATCCAGACTCTGAGCACTTTTCGGCGAAAATGGACGTCGTTTCAGATTCTTTTAGTTACAAATAAACAATCTGCATGACAACCTGCAAAACGATGCATGGCACAAAAGCAAGCGCCCGCCAACATGTGGCGAGCGCGCTGTGCATCATACGCTGATGGAGGGGCCGATCTACCTTAGAACGTGTTTACGATCTCCTCGCGCGCGACAGCCGCTTTGCGGGGCGCCTGGCGAGGGGCGCGCCTAGCGGCGCAGTGCGCAGCCAATAGCCAGCCATTGGCGAGCGCTGCAACGACGCAGACCGCCCCTAGCCGGGCGCCCGCAGAACCACTGCCCCTCTGGGTTGGAGTGAAATCGGGCGATTTCTGCACGCTGGCCCTTGCTTGCACCCCGGCGCAGGCTGCGGCCCATCGCTTCGAGCTCATCCCGATTGCACTCCAACGCGGCTGCGTAGAGATCCTAAACACGTTCTTATAGGATGTAACGCGACAGGTCTTCGTTCTGGCTGAGTGAGCCCAGCTTGCCGTCCACATAGGCAGCGTCGATGGTGATGGTCTGCCCCCCCAAACGGGTGGCATCGAAGCTGATCTCCTCCAGCAGCCGCTCCATCACTGTGGCCAGACGGCGGGCACCGATGTTTTCGGTGCGCTCGTTCACATCGAAGGCGATGTAGGCAAGACGGGTGATGCCATCGGGACGAAAATCGAGCGTCACCCCTTCGGTCGCCAGCAACGCCTGGTACTGCTTGACCAGCGAGGCGTGGGTCTGCGTCAGGATGGCTTCAAAATCCTGCACCGACAGCGAATCCAGCTCCACCCGGATCGGGAAACGCCCCTGCAGCTCGGGAATCAGGTCGCTGGGCTTGGCCAGATGGAAGGCTCCCGAAGCGATGAACAGGATATGGTCGGTCTTGACCATGCCGTACTTGGTGGAAACCGTGGTGCCTTCGACCAGCGGCAGCAGGTCGCGCTGCACACCCTGGCGCGATACATCGGCGCCGCTGCTTTCCTGGCGCGCGGCAACCTTGTCGATTTCATCGATGAAAACGATGCCGTTCTGCTCCAGGTTGTCGATTGCCCGGGTCTTCACATCGTCCTCGTTGACCAGCTTGGCCGCCTCTTCATCGGCAATCAGCTGCAACGCCTCGCCGATCTTGAGCTTGCGGGTCTTGCGCTTTTCCTGCCCCATCTGGTTGAACATGCCGCGCAGTTGCTCGGCCATTTCTTCCATGCCCTGCGGGCCCATGATCTCGATCTGCTGCTTGGCCTCGGCCAGGTCGATTTCGATTTCCTTGTCGTTCAGCTCGCCCTGGCGCAGCTTTTTGCGGAACACCTGGCGCGTGCCTGTATCAGGCGCCGCTTCGCCAGTGCGTGCCGGCGGCAGCAGTACATCCAGAACCCGCTCTTCGGCCGCATCTTCGGCGCGGGCCCGCACCTTCTTCATGTCCGTGGCGCGCGTCTGCTTGATGGCCACTTCGGCCAGATCGCGGATGATGGCATCCACATCCTTGCCCACATAGCCCACCTCGGTGAACTTGGTCGCCTCCACCTTGATGAACGGCGCATCGGCCAGCTTGGCCAGACGGCGGGCAATCTCGGTCTTGCCCACGCCGGTGGGGCCGATCATCAGAATGTTCTTGGGCGTGATCTCCTGGCGCAGCCCATCTGCCACCTGCTGGCGGCGCCAGCGGTTGCGCAGCGCAATGGCCACGGCGCGCTTGGCCTTGGCCTGGCCGACGATGTGGTTGTCGAGTTCGGAAACGATTTCCTGAGGCGTCATCGATGACATATGGCAAAAATCCCGTTTAGCGCTTCACTGAAAAGCGCCGATAGCTATCAATTCAGTAGTATTTGATCTGCATCTGCTTCCCGCATCCATCCCGCGCGCAGAAAGTGGCCGGGAAGGCAATCGCCTGATGAAGGGGGAGGGTTACAGCGTCTCGATGGTGTGGTGCATGTTGGTGTAGATACACAGTTCACCCGCAATGCCGAGCGACTTGCGCACCACGTCTTCTGCAGACAGGTCGGTATTGTTCAGCAAGGCCTTGGCAGCAGAATGTGCGTAGGCTCCACCCGAGCCAATGGCCACGATGCCTTGCTCGGGCTCCAGCACGTCCCCGTTGCCGGTGATGATGAGAGAGGCGGTATGGTCGGCCACCGCCAACATGGCCTCCAGACGGCGCAGCACGCGGTCGGTGCGCCAATCCTTGGTCAGCTCGATGGCTGCACGGGTCAACTGACCCTGGTGCTTGTCCAGCTTGGCCTCGAAGCGTTCAAACAGCGTGAATGCATCGGCCGTTGCGCCGGCAAACCCTGCCAGAACCTTGCCGCCGTAGAGCTTGCGCACCTTGCGTGCCGTGCCCTTGACGACGATATTGCCCAGAGTGACCTGGCCGTCGCCGCCAATGGCGACCTGGATGCCTTGCGGCGTTTCGCGCCGCACGCTGAGAATGGTTGTGCCGTGATACTGTTCCATAGTCTCCGGTATATGGAGCCCTCACCTTGCATTCCAAGTCCCTCGGGGCTGAATTTCAGCCATGCCCGGCGGCAGAAAGTGCATTCCCTACGAAAAAAGAGAGCTTGCTGCGCACGTGCTCTCTGAAATTCAGCTTATTTCATGCCTGAATATCAAGAAGGACGAGCGCAGCAAGCTCTCTTTTTTATACCGACTCTTGCGAAATTCTTTAATTTTCGCGTTGGTTGACGATGGAATGTTCGTTGATGCCGATCAAGTTAAAGAACACGGCATTGAGCCGGTGCAGGTTGCCAAAACGCACCAGTGCATTTTTCTGCTGGCACTCAGCCACCCAGTTCAACACCGAGCCAGCGGCAACAAAATCGATGCGCATCAGACGATCACAACGCACGGTGAAGGGTTGGCCGGGCTCGACCATCGGCGTGAACGCATCCAGCATCTGCGATGCATCGCCTTCAATGACGCCTTCCAGCACCGCCTGCGGGCCATCCGTGGCCGCATGCTTTCTGCTGTCGTTCTGCAATTCGGAGATCAGCAGCGAATCCACCACCGGTTTGGCGCTGCTGCGACTGCTGTCGCTCGCAAATTCCAGCTTCGGAGCCACCCAGGAAGGCGGCGAGACTTCATAGGTGACGCAGTAGTCCAGCGCCGCCGCTTCAAAATCCTGCTCCAGCCCCATGAGCCGCAGCAAGGCCATGCGCAGCAGCCAGCGGTCTTCCAACACGGCCTTGTCGCCCACCAGTGTTTCCTGTTCCAGCACCGCCAGCAGCTTGTCAGTACCGGCAAATACCACACGGGCCTCACGCTGCTCGGCCCAGAAACGGAACAAGGTGAGCAGTGGCGTGACCACTTCGTCGCGCACCTCTCCCACGCGGGACCAGTTCAGGGTCCATGGCGGCGCAAAGCGCTTGAGATTGCCCTGCAGCCCCGACAACGCCGCTGCACTGAGCGATGGCGGTGCCTGCCAGTTGAGCAGGCGCACATCCGCATCACCCGCATCGGCGGACTGTGCCTTGGCCCCCAGTTCGTCAGGCATGGAAAACCACACCGGCGCCGAGCGGCCATACTTGCTGGCAAATTCAATGGCGTGGAAATCGAACTTGGTCTGGTCGCCAGTGGCGCGGTACAGGTCAAACAAGGTGAGCCACACGACCAACTGGCCCATCAGATCGCCATTGCGCTGCTGCACCAAGGCAAGCAGAGATGATTCCGCGCCAGCGCTGTCACCATTGGCATACAGCACTGCGGCCTCTTCCAGGTCCACATCGTGGATGAAACGGCCTGATTCCACCTGCTCGTCAAATACGCCAGGTGCCAGCGGTGCGGTCATCACGGATTCCGCCTGCGGCGCAAGCGGCGTGGGGGCAGATACCACGGATTCCGGAGGAACAGGGGCAGTGCCGGGCTCTGGTGCAGGCGCCGGGCTGGAGATGCCGGCTGGAGCAGAGGCGGCAGGAGTACCGTCACCCGACCACCACTGCTTGGACATCTGCTGCTCGATTTCGTTGATCTTTTCGAGCGTATTGGCAGGCCGGGTCAGCTTGGCACCCTTGGCGGCTGCGCCTTCGGCCATGGCGGCTTCGAGCATGGCTGCGGAATTGCGTGGCCCCAGGCTGTCTGCAGCAGGTGCGGTGGATTTGTTGGCCTCGCGCCGGATCTTGCGCAACTGGTCAAACTCGAGCTTGCGCACGAAATCGTTACGGCGCTTGCGCTCCATGATTTCTTTGAGCGCCTGCTTGGAGTACTGCTCTTCCGGATTCTCGGGTTCGGGCGCCTTGTCCAGCTCCGACCACTGGGTGGTCGGTTTGGTCACAAAGCGCACGACCTTGGACAACAAACCCTTGGGCGGCTTATTGGCCTCACTCATGGCTACTCCCTCTCTTTGGTGTGTCCGGCGTTGGCCCTCCAGCCTCAATCGCCAAACATTTTTTGTTTCAGCTCACGGCGCTGCTGTGCTTCCAGCGACAGTGTGGCTGTCGGGCGCGCCAACAGTCGGCCCACGCCGATCGGCTCGCCAGTTTCGTCGCAATAGCCGTAATCGCCAGAATCGATGCGTGCGATCGACTGGTCAATCTTCTTGAGAAGCTTACGCTCCCGATCGCGAGTGCGCAAGACCAGGGCGTGCTCTTCTTCAATGGTGGCACGGTCAGCGGGGTCAGGCACCACCACGGTGTCCTCGCGCAGGTTCTCGGTGGTTGCATCCGCATTCAGGTGGATGCCCTTCTTCAACTCCACCAGCTTGTTGCGGAAGAACACGAGCTGCACATCATTCATGTACTCGCTCTCGGGCATGGCCAGCACTTCATCGTCCGTGAGCGCATCTGCCGGCTTCGACTTCCAGGCATTGGCCAGCTTGGTGTCGCGTTTAGGGGTGGTTTGCGTTGTGGTTGGCATAGTTCTCTTGACTGGCTAGTGCAGTTCATCCATGCGGCGGACGTCCGCCGGGTTACAAAAGGCGCCAAATGACACAGGTTCAGCGCCCTACTCTCTGGCCGATCCGGAAACCGGGCCGCTTTGAAGACGCGCCGCAAGGCCACGACTTCGCTTTGTACAAGTTCTCGCCACCGGCACTCCAGCGGCGCAGGCCTTGCATGCACAAGCCTCCTTCTCTGTCGTCACCACGGCTGCCGGTATTCTTCAGGCTGCAGCCATGTCACCGATCCAGTCCCGCCCTTGCAAGCTGCGGATACCGTGTCTTCCGCTTTGCTGCATTTAGGGCCGCGATTGTATATGCCATTGACGCCTGCCAACAAGGGATTGCGGCCCTCGTACAACGCCGGGTTTGCCCTGAGGCACGCCCGATCGCAGACGTTTACGAACTCAGGCCGTCACCACACACTGATCCAGACCTTGCTTGAAGATGTCCTGCGGCAGATCGATGCCAATGAACACCATCCTGCTCTGGCGCGCCTCATCCGCAGTCCACTCCGGCCCCAGATCACTGCCCATCAGCTGGTGCACGCCCTGGAAAATCACTTTACGATTGGTGCCCTTCATTGCCAAGACGCCTTTATAGCGCAGCATGCGGGGGCCATAAATGTTCACAATGGCACCGAGAAAATCCTCCAGCTTTGCCGGATCGAAGACCTTGTCCGTCCGGTAGACGAAGCTTTTCACATCATCGTCATGGTGATGGTGGTGCGGATGGTTGCAATGCTCACCATGTTCGTGGTCATGGGTATGGTCGTGGCCGCAGTCTTCGCCGTGGGCATGGTGATCATGGTCGTGATCGCACTTGCCATGGTCGTGGTCGCAATGGCTGTGGTCATGATCGTCTTCCTTGAGGAAATCGGGATCGATGTCCAGTTTCGCATTCAGGTTGAAGCCGAACAGGTCGAACACCTCCTTGAGCGGCACGTCGCCAAAGTGCACTGCACGAATGGGCGCACGCGGGTTCATGTGCTTGAGGCGGTGAATGAGCGCGTCTTTCTCGGCTTCCGTCACCAGGTCGGTCTTGGACAGGAAAATCTGATCGGCAAAGCCCACCTGGCGGCGTGCCTCCTGGCGCGTATCCAGCTGCTGGTTTGCATGCTTGGCATCCACCAGCGTGATGATGGAGTCGATCAGGCAGGTTTCCGCGATCTCTTCATCCATGAAGAAGGTCTGCGCCACAGGGCCGGGATCTGCAAGGCCCGTGGTCTCGATCACGATGCGGTCAAAGTCCAAAAGGCCCTTGCGGCGCTTGGCAGCCAGCAATTGCAGGGCTTCGCGCAGGTCTTCACGGATAGTGCAGCAGATGCAACCATTGCTCATCTGCAGAATCTGCTCCTTGGATTCCGTCTTGAGGATATCGGTGTCGATATTCTCTTCGCCGAACTCGTTCTCGATCACGGCAATCTTCATGCCGTGCGATTCATGCAGCACGCGCTTGAGCAGCGTGGTTTTGCCCGAGCCAAGAAAGCCCGTGAGGATGGTGACTGGAATGAGAGACATAAAACACCCGAAAGTTACACGCGGGGCGGCGGTTGTGGCTGCGTCTGCTCGCCATCCAGGACGGGGCGGTTGCGGACCGACCGATTGAGCCGTCGCTCCAAACACATCTATATAGCACCATTCCGCACCATATCAAGGTGGGAGGAAGAGAAAGCGGGCTATTGTGGCATGGTTTGCCCGATGGGGGGATTTGGACTGTTTCTAGCCTCCAGCACTTGCGGACATAACGGAATTTGCTATTCAATAGATAGCAAAACCGGCCATCAGAGCCTGCCTTCGCTTTTGCTGATCAGGCGTGAGCCACTATTTCACAGGAACTACCAGTTCATTGGCCATGGAGGCCCCACCCTTTTGGGAGACTCGCGGCCCCGGCCATTCTGAAATTCAGCCCTTCTTGCGCGCCCGAGGATGTGCCTGGTCGTAGACCTGCGCCAGATGCTGGAAGTCCAGCCGAGTGTAGACCTGCGTGGTGGTGATGCTGGCATGGCCCAGCAACTCCTGCACGGCACGCAGATCCTGGCTGGACTGCAGCACATGGCTGGCAAAGGAATGGCGCAGCATGTGCGGATGCACCGGCGTCGTCATGCCTGCAGCCACACTGCGCTCGCGCAGGCGCTGCCAGACACTGGCTGACGACAGGCGTGCGCCACGCACTCCAATGAAGAGGGCCGGATCGCACTGCCCGGCCGCCGGCATCCCCTCGGTGCGCAGTTGCAGCCATGCATGCAAGGCGGCCAGCGCCTCCTTGCCGACGGGCACGGTGCGGCGCTTGCTGCCTTTGCCCAGCACATGGGCTTCCGCTGCCTGCAGGTCCACCCAGCCGCGCGCATGGTCGCTGGCAACCACATCCAGCCCGACCAGCTCGCCCACGCGCAGGCCGCTGCCGTACATCAACTCCACCATGGCAGTATCGCGTGCCTGCACCCACGGGTCGCCCTGGGCATTGGCGCTTTCGGCAAAGCGCACCGCATCGTCCACCGACAGCGCCTTGGGCAGCGGCTTGGGTGACCTGGGAGCGCGCACATCCTGAACAGGGTTGTGGGCGATCAGGCCCTCGCGCCCGGCCCAGGTGTAAAAACCGCGCCAGCCGGAGAGGATCAGCGCGATGCCGCGCCCGCTGCGGCCTGCCGAATGCATCTGCGCGACAAAGCGGCGAATATGGCCGGAGGTGAGCTGCAGCGCAGGCGTTGCAGCATCTGCCGCCATGGCCTGCAGGCGCTGCAGATCGAGCAGATACAGGGTCTGCGTGCGCGCAGCCAGGCGCTTTTGCACGCGAACATGCTCCAGATAGCGCAGCATCTCGGGCGCCAGCGTCTGCTGCGCCTGCTCTGACTCTCTGCGACCGGAAGCCATGCAATCCTTCAGCGCAGGCGCGACAGCACGCTGGCTGCAATCTCGCCGATGCGTTCGAGCAGATCGGTGCTCATGTCCGCGTCGAAGCGCATCGGGTCAGGCGAGCCCAGCACCAGCAACCCCCAGGCTGGCGCGTCACCATTGATGGCACCGTCGCGCAAGGGCAGCAGCACCACCGATTGCGCCTGGGCACTGTCCGGCAGCCAGCCGGCGGGCTCCACACCCACATTGGGGCCGCAGTACGGGGTGGAGAGCGAACCCGCAAAGCTGCGCGCATCGGCACTGATGCCCTGGGCAAAAGCTTCGTTCAGATAGGTCTCGGCCACGTCCCACAACCGGATGGCTACTTGGGGCACATCAAAATGGCGCGCCAGGCCATCAGCAATGGCCTCGGGCAGCTGCACCGGGTTCCGGGTCTTGACCACATCGCAGCTCCAGTGGTGGATGCGATCGATGGTGTGGTGGTTCTGACTGCCATTGCGCATCATGTCCATGATGCGGTGCTCCAGGCCCTTGATCTTGTCGCGCAACATTTCGGCCTGGCGCTCCTGCAGGCTGACGGTGCGGTTGCCATAGGGGCTGATGATCTGCACGCCCGCCAGTACCTGGGCCTGGCGTTCAAAGAAATCAGGCGTCTGGATCAGAAATTCCGCAATGTCTTCTTCGGTGATCGGGGGAACCTGGTTGTCGGTCGTCATGGTGTCTCTCGTCTCTCGTGGAACGTGTTCGCAGTGGCTGCAGGCGCCACCACACCGTCAATTGCTTGCGGGCGCAACCCAGACCGTTCAGTCCGGAATGGTGATGCGCCCTTCAAATACCGTCGTCGCCGGACCGGTCATCATGACCGGGTCGCTGGCATCACCGCTCCAGGCAATCGTCAGCAAGCCGCCACGGGTCTGTACATCAACCGGGCTCTGCAGCAGACCTTGCTCGATACCTGCCACCACCGCCGCGCAGGCGCCAGTGCCGCATGCCAGGGTCTCGCCCACGCCGCGCTCGTATACGCGCAAGCGCACATGCTGCGCATCCTGCACTTGCAAGAACCCTACGTTCACCCTCTGCGGAAAACGTGGATGCGACTCCAGCAGCGGTCCCCATGCCTGCACAGGTGCCGTGTCAACATCATCCACCAGCAGTACGCCATGGGGATTGCCCATGGACACGGGAACTACAAAAACTGTAGCATCCTGCGCTTGATCATCCAGCGCCACAGGCCATTTCTTTGCATGGTGCTGCACCACTGGCGTCAGGCCGCTGGTATCGAAAGGCACGTCGGCAGGATCGAGGCGCGGCCGCCCCATGTTGACGGTGACGCGTCCATCGGGCATCAGTTCGGGGGCAATCACGCCCTTTTTTGTCTGTACACGAATGGCTTTCTTGCCGGTCAGCCCCTTGTCATACACAAAACGGGCAAAACAGCGCGCGCCGTTGCCGCACTGCTCCACTTCGCCCCCATCGGCGTTGTGGATGATGTATTCAAAATCAACTTCCGGTGCGGGCGCGGGGCGCACGGTCAGAATCTGGTCCGCCCCCACGCCGAAGTGGCGATCAGCCAGAAAACGGTACTGGTCAGCGCGCAGGCCCAGCGGGCCCGCAGTCTCGTCCAGCACGACAAAGTCGTTGCCGGCGCCTTGCATCTTGGTGAAGCGGATTTCCATGCAGCCATTATCGCTGTCTGGCGCACTTCGGTACCGAAGCGGCGCTTTTGCGCAATGCGTGTGACACCTGGGGCCGCAGCCAGGTTTGATAATGCCCCCATGACCCGCACCAGCCAGCTTCTCCACGCGCAGCGCGAGCCCGTGCCTGCGCGTACCGCCTCGACCGTCCTGTTTTTGCGCGATGCGCCAGACCCGCAAGGCGCGCCAGGCACCACCCGGCTGGAAGTGCTGATGTCGCGCCGATCCGACAAAGCCCGCTTTGCGGCCAACCACTATGTCTTTCCCGGCGGCTCGCTGGACGCCGAAGACCGGCAGCACCACGACCAGTTGGCCCGCCGTCCCACGCAGACGGCCGATGCACTCACCTACGCCCAGGCCGCCATTCGCGAAAGCCTGGAAGAAATGGGCGTGCTGCTGGCGCGCCATGCCAGCGGCCGCTGGGCCACACAGGCCGAAGTGGCGCAGATTGACCGCACCCAACCGCTCTTGCCGCAATGCGCCCGGCTGGGGCTGACCCTGGCGACGGATGCGCTGTGGCCGCTGGCGCGCTGGACGGCCGCGCTGGAGATCCCCATCCGATTTGACGTCCCCTTTCTCGTTGCCCGCATGCCCGAGGGCCAGACGCCGGTTACTGACGACGCCGAGCAGTTCGAGCCGCTGTGGTGCCACCCGGCAGATGCCCTGCAACGCGCTGCGCGGGGCGAGATGACCTTGATGTTCCCCACGCAGACCACACTGGAGCATCTGACCCGATACCCCACAGTACAGGCGCTGCTGGATGTGCTGCAAGCCTTGCCGCCCGGGCAGATGCTGTGGGAGACCCTGCCGCGCGGAGGCCTGGTGAATGGCAAGGTGCAGCGCTTCATGGAGCACCAGACCGTATACGGTGAGCTGGCCCTGGTCTGCCCGGATGGCCAGTTGCACCATGCCGTGGACTGGCAAAGCGAGCAGCCCGTGCCGCTTTTGAAGAATGTGATGCGCCTCACCGCCGACAACGGCGGCACCATGACCGGCCCTGGCACCAATACCTACCTCATCGGTGAGGCGGCTACGGGCTATATCGTCGTTGATCCCGGCCCCAAACCCCAGGCGCATGGTGACCCGCATCTGGCGCGCATCATGGCGGCCACGGGCGGCGACATTCGCGCCATCGTCTGCACCCATTCACACCCAGACCATTCTCCCGGCGCTGCCCCGCTGCAGGCGCTGGTGACCCACGCGGGTTTTGCCACCCCTGTGATCTGGGGGCTGCCGTCGGCCCCCACGGCACGCGCGGGCAGCCAGTTCACACCAGACCAGGAGCTGCCCGACGGAGCCACACTGGTGCTGAGCCACCCGGATGGCGCCGCCCATAGCCATACCCTGCGCGCCGTCCACACCCCCGGCCATGCGGCCAACCATATGTGCCTGGTGCTGGAAGAAGACGGCCTGCTGCTGAGCGGCGATCACATCCTCAACGGCAGCACCACCGTGGTTGATCCGCCCGATGGCAACATGCGCCTGTACCTCGCGTCGCTGAAAAAGCTGGCAGATGCCTGCCAGGCGGGCGATGTAGGTTTCATCCTGCCCGCCCATGGCTATGCGCTCGCGCATCCGCTGCGGGTGATAGAAAAACTGCACGCGCACCGCATGGCACGCGAAGCCAAGGTGAAGGCCGCCATGGCGCACAGCCCCGACGGCACCCCGGAAGACTGGGTGGCCCTTGCCTATGCCGATACGCCACAGGCGCTGTGGCCGGTGGCCAAGCGTTCCCTGCTGGCACATGTGGAGCATCTTCGCGGGCTGTAAACACCAGCGCTTAAAAGCATAGCGGCGAGCACTTTTCTGTATTCGGTTTCGATATTTTTCATACCTAAAACCCAATACCGATAAGCGCAAGCAGCTCTCTTTTTTGACGTGCCGCAAGAGCGGCACCCGCAGAGGCTACAGCTTGGGAATCCTGATCCGGCTGATCATCAGCGAGCCCGAGAGCGCAAACAACAGCACCAGCGGGTGCAGGGTAAAGCCCGCAATCTTGACTGCGCCCAGCCACAGATCGGCGCGCACGGCGCTCATGGCGGCAGCCACTGCCAGCATGGCCACCAGCACGATCGAGGTCGGGATGGGCGTGCCCTCGAAATACTTCACCTTGCCGGACGGCCCCTCAGCCAGTTCCTCGGCCGTCACGTTGTAGCGCGCAAGGCGCGAGACCCCGCAGGCCACAAAAAAGCCCAGCACCACGCGGTCCCACAGGCCCTGCATGCCGCAGGCATAGGCAATGATGGCTGGCGCCACGCCGAATGAAATCACATCGGCCAGCGAATCGAGCTCGCGCCCCATCGCCGATGACTTCTGACGCCAGCGGGCGATGCGCCCATCCAGCACGTCAAAGATCAGCGCCGCCAGCACCAGTGCCGCAGCAAAGTAGATGTGGCGCCGGTCGCCGGTCTCCAGATAGCTCATGGCGGAAAACAGCGCGCCCACGCCACAGACTGCATTGCCCAGGGTGAACCAGTCCGCCAGATGGAACTCGCGGATCATCGAAAAACGTTTTACAGGACTCGTCATCACTGCATTATGAAAGCACTGCGGTGCGCTGCGGCCGCAATCAGGCTTCGTCGCCGTCGGTCATTTCAGCCACCGCCGTGATTGCATAGCCCTTTTCCTTGAGCTGGCGGCCCGGCTCCTCAATGCCGTACTGCGGCCAGCTGGCAGCCGACTCATCGAGCTCCACATCACGGGCTTCGTCGTGCCAGTCGTAGTTGGTGACTTCGCCAGGCAGCACGCGGCCATGCGGCACGGCGAGATGAGAGAACTTGCCATCGGCTTCGCTGCGGCGAAAAACATCCATGCGCATAAACATTTCCTTGCTAGGGTTGAACTTCAGTTTTGAATCTAAAGCCATGCGAAGACACAGCTCGTAGGAAAAGACCCCACACGGCCAGCATGCAGCACCCGCCAATGCCCGAGCCTGCGCCTTCCACATTGCATAGCCTTTAAAATAAGCGGTTGCGCTTATCCATCAAGCGCAGATAGCTCCTTTTTATATAGCAAACGGCTTCACACGCCGTCTTGCACACTGCTGCACCATGCCCCTCCACGACCAGGACCCCGATCCGCACTCCATCCGCCTGTCCAAACGCCTGGCCAACGAGATCGGCTGCTCGCGCGCCGAGGCCGAGCACTACATCGACGCGGGTTTTGTCACCGTGGATGGCCAGGTGCAGGACACGCCAGGCGCCCGCGTGCGGCCGGAACAAGCGGTGGCACTGCAGCCCGGCGCCAACCTCAAGCCCATCCAGCCGGTCACGCTGCTGCTGCACAAACCGGCAGGGTATAGCCTGCACCTGCCGCAACCCGGGCGCGATATGCCCAGCGCCGCGAGCCTGCTCACCCCCGGCAATCTGGCAGATGTGGATACGCCGCAACCCGTGCACCCGCTGCCGCGCCACTTTCGCCACCAGCAGTTTCTGCTGCCGCTGCCACGGGCTGCCAGCGGCCTCGTGGTGTACAGCCAGGATCCGCGCATCATTCGCCGCCTGACGGAAGATGCCGACCTGGTGGAGCAGGAATGCCTTGCCGAGGTGCGCGGCCAGATGGTGGAAGACGGCCTCGCACTGCTGGCCAAGGGCCTGTATGTGGAAGGAGACCGGCTTCCCCCCATCAAGGCCAGCTGGCAAAACGAAACCCATCTGCGCTTTGCCCTGAAGCGCGTGGCGCCCGAATGGGTTGCACCCGTCTGCACCGCACTGGGTCTGGAGCTGGTAGCCCTCAAGCGCCTGCGCCTGGGACGGATCTCCCTGGGCAAGCTGCCGGAGGGGCAGTGGCGGTATCTGCAGGGGTATGAGCGGTTTTAGCGCACCTCCGTACCTTCAAGTTGCCAATTCAATTGCCAAGCAATTCCGCGCAGAGAATTTGAACAAATTCTTAAAATTGCTTGAATCTTTAATAAATATATCTATTCATGTCTTCTGTTCTTCCACCCTGCCCCCAGTGCCAGTCCGAATTCGTCTATGCCGACGGCCCCTTGCTGATCTGCCCAGAATGTGCCCATGAATGGCCGGCAGCTGCCAGCCCGGAGCCTGAAGAAGAAGCCAGGGCTGTCATCAAGGATGCGGTGGGCAATGTGCTGCAGGACGGCGACAGCGTCACCGTCATCAAGGACCTCAAGCTCAAGGGATCGTCGCTGGTGGTGAAGGTCGGCACCAAGGTGCGCAACATCAAACTGGTGGATGGCGACCACGATATCGACTGCCGCATCGATGGCATCGGCAACATGCAGCTCAAATCGGCCTATGTCAAAAAGGCGTGAGCGGCATTGGGCAGGCGCTGCATTCCGAGTGATAGCCCCCGTCTGATCTTCTTGTGCTGACCGAGGTCTGCGGGCATCGATGCCCATGAATTCAGGCGCATGCTGTGCACCTCCAACCAGTGCCAGCTGCTATTTTTATCTGAAAAAAGAAAAGCGGCCCCGGTAACCACCAGGGCCGCTTTCCTTTGCAAGAAGTGTGAAGTCTGCCGATAAGCCGGATTCTGTGCACCCGGGTTGCCCCGGGCGTGACCGCCATTACTCTGGGCCGGGTGTCGCCACCACGGCTCGACGCTACCTACCCGCCAACTCTGCGGAACCACATCAACGCTGGCCTACTTGGTATTGCTGCGCGTAGAGATTGCCCGTTTCACCCCGGGTGGTTTACCTTGCGGTACGCCCCCCGGACTCGTCTCTGTTGCTCTGATCCTCACCTCACGGTGGGCAGCCGTTAGCTGCTACGCTGTCCTGTGCAGTCCGGACGTTCCTCCAGTGCGGCCTTTCGGCACTTGCACCAGCGGCGGTCTGGCAGGCTTCACGGTGTGCATTATCCCACGCGCGGACGCTGCTCCAGCTACTTGTTCGTTATTGCGACACGGCGGCCTGCAAGTCAACCTTCATGCAAACTGCGTAGGCGTTATAGAAGTAGCCAAAAAGACCATCCCGCTGGGAGATGATGTACCAAGTCTGCATCTTGCTGCTCTGGTCTGTTGTCTCCAGAAAGCTTGATTCAGTACGGGCATTGGCCGAAATGCCACCGTCTTTGGTGTACGTGGCCCAGCCGTTCAGCGCAATATGTCCCACCGGGCAAGTGATCTTGATATCACCCCGGCCCTGAACAATCCTGCCGCTCTTGTAGGTAATAAAAACCACCGAGGCATCCGCAGTGCCGGTATCGCCCTTGAGCCCCTGAATGCCTTGCGGCCCTGGAGCACCTTGCGGGCCTTGGGGGCCCTCCAGGCCTTGAGGGCCGGCTGGCCCCACCGGGCCTACCGCGCCGGCGGAACCCGCTTCACCAGCAGGCCCCTGCGGCCCTGTGCCACCGGCACAGCTCTCCAAGGTGCCGTCCGGGGTGGCGCACACGTACTTCTTCGTTTCACTGGAGGCCACACTGGGAACGGTCATGCCGCCGCTGGCGAAGCTTGCCGTGGCCTGGCCATTGTTCTTGATGATGACGGCGCCACCTTCACCGCCATCCACAATGATGTCGTTGGCAGCATTTGCATTGCCCAGGCTGAACAGGGCCGCGCAGGCCATGCTCAGCGCCTGCAGGGAAAACCGGTTGGATGTCATGTTGTGTCCTTGAATATTCTTGGGTGGGTGCCTGCCATGCGAATGGAAACGCAGGCCAGGAAAGAAAGACTTTCGGTGGATCAGTGCCTGGAGCGGCGCCGGCTCGCGACTGCCGCAGCTCCTACCAGTGCGCCGAGCGCCAGCAGGCCGCCCAGACCCAGCGCGGGAACGGGTGCCGGCTGGGCCACGCCACCCGGCTCGGGATCAGACACCAAGGCGCGCGCAAACCAGTTGTAGGCAATGCCGCCCGCGATCTTGTTGGTCTGGTCTTCCGCCAGCCAGGTGTCCAGTGACTGCACACCGTTGACACCTACATTGCTGATACTGGGTGGTGCAGCGCCGGTGTATTTCAGCCACGCCTGCGTACCGACCGGAGCGCGTGCGGGCTCTGGCGTGGCCTTGGCTTGCATGGAGGGGTTGGCCGCGCTTCCCGAGACGAGATTGACACCACTGAGTTCCAGCAGGGCCGTGACCGTGGTGGTCTGCGCCACGGGCATGACAACGGTGTAGCTGGGCGCGTCCGGTGCAACGGAGCCGATGACTTTCCACTTGTAAAAGCTGGGAGACCCTTTGATCTGGCCCTGTGCAATGCCACAGCCGGAATTGCCCGGCCCCATGGTCACTGTACTGGCCCCCGCATTGAAGGTGCCCGCAGCCACATCCAGAGAGCCTGACAAGGCCACGGCGCCCGCACCCGCGGTGAATACCCCGCCTTGCTGCAGACCAAGCTGCCCCAACCCGCCCAGTGCCGCATCGCCTTGCTGGGTGTAGGTGCCGCCAACATTCAGATCGCCGCACCCCAGCTGGATGGAAGTGCCTGCACCGGTGGTGATGCTGGTACCGGCGGGCAATTGAATGCCAGCTGCCTGTGCCGCAAGCGCCAACCCGGCGGCCGTGATGGCGATGCCTGGCTTGAGGACATCGCGTCCTCGTCTCCTTGGTTTGTTTTTCAACATGCCTCTTTCTCGACGCAAACAAGACGTTGCATCTGTATAAAAATTTCAATAAATGTAAAAAATATTGAATTTTTAAACCCCATCCATTTGGACAGGGAAGGCAGATTAATTTGTAACAGGGGCTCGAAATTTCACAATTACATCGGTGTCTTCGACGTTTTTCAGCCGCCGCCTTCGCTGCATCCGGCTACCGCTCGCTTTCGGCAGTGCTGCAAGCTCGCTCGTTGTCTTGCGAGACACCATCCCTATTTTTATTGAGCACAGGGGCCTTGTTGCATAAATCGGTTTGGGACTGAGTCTCCCCAAACCCCAGACGTAGTTATGCCACGGCCACCGTTTGGGGCGTGCCCAGCTCGGT